>NZ_ATVV01000017.1:0-82898 GCF_000420905.1 Butyrivibrio sp. AD3002
GCTTCTAAAATATATTTAACCTGTTCTTCATTTGGTTTCTGATTACTGTACTTACGAACAGACTCTCTTGATTCTATAACTGTCTTAAATTCCATCTATAAATCTCCTTTTTTGCTTTGTTAATACAACTCCTATAACAGATATAGAAATTCCCCAAAGAACCCAAAGGTCCAACATAACATAGCAAATTTCATAAATGGTTTCCTCCTTCATTTGAATCATAATTCATTATACGGGCTAATTTTTTTAAATGTCAGTAAAACTTTTTCATAACACAAAAAGACCAGCCGAAGCCAGTCTAATTGTTTTAGTATCTTTTATGATATGTTCAAACATGTCAGCATCTGTTATAGTGATCAGAGACAGTCGAGAGCCTGGGATCTATTCTAGATGTGATCCCCTAACCGAGCCAAACGGCTGTCTTTTTAATTTGTTTTATCTATTGTCTTAACATAATGTGTTGCATACAGCTTCTCTATGTATTCATTTCCGGTTTTGCTAAACCTTAGCTGTACTGTAGATTTGTTTTTCCTTCCCCACTGCTTATAAAAAGTAAAGCTTGGTTTCAGGTCATTCTTCCCAGCGTAGCGCTTCATTTCTTCAAGAACACCTGCTAACTTTTTCAGGTTAATCTTACAGAATTTTTCAAGATATGGGATCTGGCCATTACGCCATCTCTCATAATCCTCTTTTGACAGGATATCCAGATCCATAAGAGTCTGTACTGCTGTAGCGTAGCCAGTATTATTTACCTGCTGATACATAGAGCTGTTTACTCTGCTAATAAGTTGTGACTGATTCATTGTTTTTCACCAAGATACTTCATAAGAGTTTCAAGCCCCTCCATTGGAACACAGAATGTTCCATCTCTGTGAATGCATCCCTCATGAACTGCGTTTATGTCAAACCATCTGACCTCATCAACCTCTTCCTTTTGAAGAACGAGGCTGTCAATATCTACCGGCTTTTCATACACATAAACAAAAGCCACTTCATTGTCATTAAAGAGTTTTCCGTGGAACTCCATCTCATATTTGATGTGGAACTTCCCAACAAAAGAAAGATCTCCTTCATTTGCTCTTATCCCCAGTTCCTCATGAAGCTCTCTCTGAGCTGATTCAAGCGGATCATCACCTGCCTGGATATGTCCCGCAGAAGAAGTATCAAACATCCCGGGAAAAGACTCTTTTTCAGCACTTCGCTTCTGAAGAAGCACTTGATAGGCATCTTTCTCTTTTCTTACTATCCATATATGTGCGGTTCTGTGAGGAATACCCTTTTCATGGGCTTCGCTCCTGCTTACAGTTCCCCCTGTAGGGATCCCGTTATCGTCTGTTATATCAAAATATTCCATTGTTCTCTCTTTCAATCATTCCTAATAATCTGTACTCCAATTCTAAGCGGTCACAATAACAATTCCATTATAAACCATGCTTCTGCTTTTCCAATTAAAAAGAACTGGAATTATCACTAATCCCAGTTCGTGAAACTTTTAGAAAGGAGCGCCCGGCTGATCTCGCGTATCCCCTACCAGACATATTTTGCACAAAGGCTACAGATACCTACTATACAGAGGATGGATCATTACATTCAGCATCTGCAATCGTGTCAAAAACAACCATCAGAAATCATCAAAAGTATCTGGATCAAATCCAGCATCCTCAATGGCTTCCCTACGTTCATCCTCATCCATAAACTCTATTTCGTCTCTAAGTTCCTCTTCTTCATCAATCTCATCATGAACCTCTTCCGAGAATAATGTGCTATTAATATATGCAGTTTCGCCAGCATCTATTTTCCCATCATGGTTCAGATCAAACGGTCCATTTCCAAATAATCTATCAAAAGGTCCTGTCATAACATACTCCTTTCTGATCAGTGATGATCATTCCAGTAATCTTCAGCTGCATCATAAGCCTCGTCTTCATCTTCGTAGTCGTCCTCATAATCATAAAATTCCTCATATTTATCATCCGCAAAGTCCTGTGCTGACTTATAACTATGCACATCGTATGGATCATATGACTTCTTAGAAGAGGATTTTGAACTGCTTTTCTTTGTTGTTGATTTAGAGCCAGAATATTTTGAAGTGCTCTTGCTCGTTGATGATTTACCCGATGAAGTCGATTTCTTCGTGCTATTACTACTGCTTTTACTAGTAGACATTGTTGAGCTTGTCTTTTCAGCATGAGTTGAACAATACCTGGTTCCATCAACTACCTTGCTAGTACATTTGCTATTGCTACAAGTATGCTTGGAACAATAACTGCTATCCTTAGATGCATATCCCCAGCATCCGCTGTAAGCACATGCTTTATATCCTTTTTCTCTTGCATACTCAGCTGCGTGTCTGTCACAGAAAACCGTCCCATTAGGAGTATTCTCGGCTTCACATCCATTGTAACCACATCTATCATATGCATTTGCTGTAATGCCACTGTACGCAACGCCTGTAAAAAAAAGGAAAGTTGCTGCTATTGCCATAATCACTGTTCTCTTCATAATAATTACCTCCATCTCCGGTTAAAGAGCTTCTAACCTACCTTAAATATATCTCTTGACTACTTCAGGATATATATCAGCTTTTGTAAATATCGCGTGACTAATTTGCTGTTCCTGATGATTACATTCTGCCACATATGCTATCCAATAAAAGTCACTATATATTCGTACGTCAGTTTGTTTTTTGCTCATTAACCAGTGGGGAAGCGCATTATACTATATTATTCATTTTAGCTTTCAAATTGTTTCTTAGCCTCAAGAAGCTCATATACCATAATGGCTCTATGGCAATGTGTTAGATTCAACTTTAGCACTTCTTTTTTCCTGGCTCCTTTGTCTGACAGCATTTCGATTTCAAATATAAGATTATTACAGATGTCATCCAGTTTTTTTATTAGATAATCAAGCATGCTTGCCACTAGAAGTTTCTCTTTTTCGATATCTGCTCCTCTAAGAACTAACTCTCGGCCATCAAACGAGTATTTTCCGTTACAAACCTCAAATTCTTCAACTTTTTTATCTTTTTTCTTCTTTCCTTTCTTTCCTATTATCTTAACTAATGTTTTAGCCGAATACTTCTGAAGCACGTCTTTAGCTTCCTTTGAGCCATATAATGTTATGGCAATATGGAAACCAAAAACTGAATACTCGAAGACCTGAAGAGATGATTGTTCTATTACATCGTTAGTCTTTATAAAAGGACAATCCATACCATATCCACATATCATCTTATTGTCCGGCAGCTGGAACTGTAAAGACATTAGTTGCATTTTTAGTCTGCTTTTTGCATCATCATCATCTTCTTCATCCAAAAGATTAAAAACATTTCCGCGCACATATGTATACTCTTCCTGTGACCCCAACGGCAATAATGAATTATACTCATACAGATTTACAAATGGTTTAAATTGCTTACTTCCTAAAGAAAAACCAAATACTTCCTTCAGCAAAAGTATGATACTTTCCGTATAATCCTTAAAAAGAACGAATGCTTTCTCATTATCTACTACAACCTTCAGATACTGGCTTGAAGGATAATGCGATACCAAAGAAACATTGTCATCACACATATACAAGTGATCCAAAAAGCACTCTATACCCTCGTTAATTTCTTCATCACTTTCTGCATCATCGGTATAAAGCTCTGCAACAGTACGTCTTTGCTCAGCAGTCAAGCTCATTTCAATCTCATTCCAATACATTACAGGATTTGTATCATATTGGTTTTCTAATAAGATTTCCAAAGCCCCATGGCGGCTGCTAAGTTCATTGCATTTTGAAATTATTTTTTTGCTTACCAGGCATTCAATATCATATTCTAATTCCGGTTCTTGAATAGTAATATTCCCGTTTTTCTCCAAAAACGTATCCAAAGCATCTACATATAATTCAAAATAATCCGATCTGCTACTTCCAGTGCCAACCCGTTCCCTTGCTTTCCAAAATTGAAGAATATTATTTACCATATCCTCAGAGTGTAGGTTATTCTTGTTTAGAAGCTCCAGGAATAATCTAGAATCAGAAATAGTCGGCAACAATTCATAGAATTCTGTGTCTAAAACATCCAATTCATAGATATTTCTTGCTTCAGCAATATTGGCACGGGATACTACAAACCCTTTTTCTACCCATGTGTTCAAAAGCTCATCATAAAGTTGTCCTTCTTTCAGTTCTAGGGAGTTATCCATAAACAGCTTTTTAGGAAGTTCAATGAAAAACTCACGATCATCAGCCTCGATAAATGTATTATTCATCAAAAGTATCGGTATTTCCTGTCGCAGATCCTCAAGGCTATTAACTCCAAAGTTTTCATATACACATGCAAGAATATCTTCAGCTTGAATATCAATAGGAGCCAGCTCATCTTTATGTTCACCCGTATAAGCTGCCAGAGAATATAGCTCACCTATTTGAATTTCAGTTGATTCTTCTATAGGAGCATCCACACTGATTATTTCTCGCTTAAGCAGCTCATAATAAGGCATGAAGTCAAAATAACCTTTGCCCACCAGATATTTCTTATAGTGTTTTACAATGCTATTGGGAATTATCAGCTTATCATTATCCAAAATGTCATTAATGTCATCAGCCGAAAAATAAAACGCCAAAGAATATTCATCACAATCAAAGCAAATGGCTTTTGTCATATTAGCAATATATGATGATTTCCTCTTCCCAGCCATACTATCCTTGTAAAATCTTTTCCAAAGTTGCCACTTGGAGTAGTGATTATCAATCCCAGTTTTGGCAGTAATCAGATTAATCCTATTGCTAAATGATTTGTCACATTCTTTTTTATACTTGACTTCAAGCTGTGAATAATAGTAATTCCAATATTTTGATATATGTTCAAAAAAGTCTCTGGACGAATATGTTTTAATTTCCGGCATCAGCTCACGTCTATGCTTCAGTTCATCCAAAAGGCCCCAATTATTAGGATCTAGTAGTTCAACAAATTCCGTAGTGGGGACTGCCAATTTATAAAACACTTCATAATTAGGATCCATCAGTTCAAACCATGCTCGCATATGCATGTCTAACATGTATACATTGGGGTTTTCACGTATTTCCCTTAAACTTCGCATTTTAAGACCAGCATTTGTTCTGCATGGAATATACTTTAACTCCTCCAAGCATGACTCAAACAGCGGAAACTCCCCTGAAAACGTAGAAAGCAACGTAACCGGAACATATAAAAAGGCATAATTTGAAACTTCACCTATATACTGTTCTGTGAAGCTATTAAACATTTTTTCAAAAACACCGCCAAGCCCCAAGGCTTTCATAGCAATACTCTGATTCCATTCTCCTTCTTTTGTCTTATCAAATGCAAAAGAAAAGACATCTCGCCTATTGGCTTTTGCTTCCAGTGCCGGGACATTTATATGTACCGCTCCTCCAGTTGAAATATCTGTAGGAAGCGTGATATACAGTCTTCCATCCTTTATTGTTACTTTTTCATTTTTCTTTGTTACTAAGACCGGTCTTTTGATAAACCTGACTTCAACATGCGCAAACACGCCATCAGAATCAGTATTCTTTTTCTTTTCATATCTGTTGGACTTAGCTGATATTAGGTTAAGTTCCGTCATGAATCCACGATTACTAAAAAATTGTTCTGATTCCACCCAGTTATCATCAACTGATGACATTTCTTTGCTTATAGGTAGTACCTTGTATCCTTTTTTAGCACCGTTTTCATATAAAACCATCTCATGCATATTGTGTAGGAATAGCGGTAGCATATTATAGTCATTTGTTGCAATGTCCACCATCCTGAATGCATTCAGCAAATCCTTATTCTTAGCAAATAACCATTGCAAATAAGAGCTTTCGATTTGATTATAGAAATGCTCAATCATTTCATCTGAACGAAATCTGAACCTAAATGCAGTAAGACTATCAACTGTTTTTTTACCATTTCCTATTCGTCCACTGTCCACATAGTAGATTGCCTTATCAATCTCTTCCTTGGTAACTTGGACGATAGGGAATCTACGCCTTAGACCTTTTTCGTCAACAACATCCTGATCATCAGCCAGATCCTGCATTATTGCCTCGACCTTGCAATTTTTATCGTTGTATATGTTTCCGACTTTATTATTTGTCAACTCTTCAAATAAAGCTTCCGGATCAACTCCAATTGAATCATCAAGCAAAAAATTAAATCCATTACTATCAACAAAGACCTGATCAAACACCTTGTAAACGTTTTTAAAACCTATTCCTTTATTGCCTGTATATTTATCTCCGTCCTTCTCTTTATTGGAATTACCTATGGATATTAGCGCAAGTATATCGCTTGGCAAAAAGCCATGACGTTCTTCCTCTTGACCTTTTACGACCTCAATATGCTTCTTTTCCTCATATACCAATGTCATCCAAGCAGCGTCATCGTCCTCATCAATGCATATAACAGCATTACTCCCTGGTGTAATGAAATCATTGATATTTTGTAAAAGCTCATTACAGACATCACCTTCTTTTCCAACAATCTCTCGGTAATTATTATTATCAATAAGTGAGAAAATTTGGTATGCCTGTATTGCCTTAATTGTCCCTATATTTCGTCCAAGCTTTCCTGTTTCATAGTTGTTTGCTTGAACTTTAGCATACTTGTCCCTTACATTCTGAATAAACTCAGTCGACAACATAGTCTCTGAGTCTATTGCATCACTTAAGAATTCTTCTGACTTTAACAAGAGATATCCTGTTGATGGGAGCTTTATAAATGTCCTATTAGGCAAGAACTTAAAATAATCTGGATTTACCACACAGTTATGGTATGTTCTTTTAAACTTTTCTAAGCCAATACTTTTCTCATCTTCTGTTAAATATCTTCCTGTTATCGCTGTTAATACCGAAACATGCTTATCATTACATGTAATTATGTTTTCCTCTGCAGGATTAATTATTTCAGCTATTGATTCAGATATATATATCAAATTAAGCTTGAATTCATTTTTCTTTCCTGCCCCATGCCACGCAAAGAATCTTAGCCTCTCCCATTCAACACTATTTTCTTCACTTTCTGCCTCTTGTGGGCAATTAACCACTTTAGATGAATTAATATCCTGAACTTTATTAAACAGATTGCTTAAATGAGTATTTATCCCGTCGTTGCCACGAAGATAATTCAAATAGTATGTTCCTGCTATCGTTATTTTATCTTCGAGGGTAACTCTCTCATCCGACCAATTCTCAATCAAGGCTAATATTTCATCCACATTACTGATTTCTTTACCAATTAATTGATCAATGACAGAATCATTGTATTTCTCATCGGAGTTCTTAATCACGCCAACACGAATAGTGCGACTAATATTCTCGTCGTCCCTCTTCATTTCATATGAATTTATAAGGTTTGAACTAGTAACCCATATGACAGGAGAAGCCTTCTCTGAACAATCAAACGGTACCCATTTATTACGATTACCAAAGAATTGCAATCTAAAATATAGTATCTTAGAGCCGCATGCCCTTATAACATTCGTTTGTTCCTTAGTTAATTCGGCAATATTCTTAAGACCATATGCAGATATCCACACTGTTTCTGATAAAAACCTTTGTGTAAACTCCTGCATATAATCAAATTTCTTCTCCGCACCACAAGCCTTCATCTCATTAGATATTTTCTTCTGAATTGAAGAGCTTTTCATGACTTGATCCCATTTCAAGACAATGCCAGACTTGCCAATATATTTCTGAAATGCCACTACCTGATGTGATCTAGGATCCTCCTCATCATAAATGAATCGATGTAGTGTTGGATGCTCAACTTTAAAGTGTTTCCAATATACATTTCCAGTTTCGCAATCAAACAAGGATAATATTTTATCCAATATTTGAAGCGTTCCAACACTAACAAGCTCACTGGTATCAATATTTTCAAATATTTTAAGACATTCAAACAATGCTCTTGCCTTATCAGAATTATTATTATTAAAGGTAGTAATCTGATCTTTTGCAACAGCTGCATACTTACTTCCGCCATGTGGATCAAAATTAAAATCATCATCCAGATAAAATGCAAGAGTCTTATAATTGTTCCCTATGCTGTTTTTGGAGGTAGGAAGATAGTTATAGATACTATCTACAAGCTCATTCTCAGCAACATATTCATACCAATCTTTTATTACTGAATTGTCCGGATTCCATACTTTATCCAATAAAAACATATTCCATGCACTACCGCTCTTAGGACATGATCTGTTATCTTCCAAGTCAAATGGCATCTGAAAAATGAAAGGCAAGCTGATATTTAGAGATGTTGGTAGATACGTATACATATGCCCACTAAAGGCAGACACATCTAATGCACTAATGTTATCATTTGTCTCAACGTCCTTTATCCCATAAATAATTATGGGCATTGTTTTCCCTATTGTCGTGGCCTGGGCATCTGTTACGTCACCATATCTGCTTACGATAATATCTTTTCCAAAATCCAAATACTTAACCATGCCTACAAGACTCAATTTATAATCCTGCGGCAAAGCATTTATTGTTCTAACGCTAACTTCATTGTTTTTTATCCCTTGTCCTGAATGATATTCCATTGATCCCACGCAATAATGAAGCTCACTATTATCTGGGTTGTCCCACCAAACCTTACTACTATTTGCAGCATCCTTTATTTCGTGTGTATTGACAATGCGTATAATCTCAGAAGTGCTCTTATTTGAAAAAATCATAACGAGCTCAGTAAAATTCCTAGTAAAGAAAATAGAATTATTTCTGTATAGCTTCACTGGATCTTTGGCGCCATAGAAATCTTTCACATCCTTTATAAGCTCATTCATTCCAGCCGAAATATGTCTCTCCTGATTTCCATCACTTGTAAGTACAATTTCATCTTTCAACCTGAGTTTAAGAGTAGTGCCAGATTCTTTCTTAGCTTTTCCCATATAAATAGGCTGAAACATGTTGGCCTCGTCAACATTGTACTTAAAATGATATCCGCCACTTTCGATTTCGACTTCTTTGAAATATACAAAAATGCTCTTAAAGCCACGTCCCTTTTCGCCTATGGTATTCGTAGCCTTATCAAAGTCAGTCATTTTATTTGTTTCATTTATGCTGGATAACGAGATAATGTCATCATAAGTAAATCCATTCTCCGGATAACTTACAACTATTTCACTTTTTACCTGATCAAAAATCATAGTTAATTTATTGACATCATCTTTATACTGACAATCATCAGCATTCTGAATCAGTTCATTTATAAATCTAAGGGCATTATCATTGAATTCGGAAAGGCTCTTTTGGACTTCAGTTTTTATCGCTTGATTCTTAATATCATTTCTTGTAGATATAACAAACAAAAGCTCCTCAGCATGAGCTTTCCAGTATTCATTTACTCCATACGGTAATTCAGGATTCTTCTTATAAAGATTTCTTATTGTGTCATTAAAATCATTATTTATTCCACTTTCATTCGCATCTGTCTTTTTGTTTTCCCTAAATTCAATGCTTACATCTACACTGTTTGCAGATGCAGAATACTCCGAAAAGAATTGTTCTTTATCGGAGTCACTATATTTGACTTTGGCATTTAACACTTCTATACCGTATTTCTTCCAGAACTTCGCATATTCCGTTTTGTATGACGGCATTTTTTCAGATATTTCCGGGATATAAAAATACATTCTGTAGAATATATCCCTAAGAAACTCCTTGGTAATATTCATAAACTAATCTCCTACGTATCAGTTGCACTTCTTAAGGACGTCTACAAGCGGCGATAGCGGGACATATATATCCTCAAACCGCTCTCCTACTGACTCCTCAAACTCTGCAGCCGATTTACCATTAGTGTTTCCTGTATTGCCCACTTCTTTATAAACTGCTGTATTAAAGGCAATTTGGAACTCATCATAATACATGTCTCCCGTTCCCCTTTGCCCATCATGATCTTCAAAATTTGAGAAGCACTCAAACAGTTGTTTTGAAGCAACAGCTTTAAAAAAATCATCTTTTACTTCTGAAAGGTCAGCATCATAAACATCGTTTTTTTCATCGTGACTTAAGAGGCCCATTTCCTTGAATGGCTCAACAACATCTTCTATATATTTTAGGAATAATGGTCGTAAATCCTCATCTTCCTTAAAGTCTCTGTCAAAGAGTTTTGATGCCACTTCTCTCTTCCCTACACAGTGTGCTTCTTCACGAATAGTTTTAAGTTCATCATTTGGTATCGTAAACAATATCCTGCGCATTTTCTGAAGAATCTCTTCATCATTGTAGCCAGGAACGTTTCCAATTTCCTCATCAATCACATCTCTTGATTGCTCCTGATCTTTGGTATTACTTTTCTCTTTTCTTAAATATTTAAGGTAGGAATTCTGCAGCGCAGATAAATCATTTTTATACTGTTTCTTTGACTTTTGTGCTGCATTTTTCCACTCTTCCAGCACCTGTTCCTGAACTCCTTCGTTCGTTTCTCGAAGCACGTCAATCCCACAAATGCCTGCAGTACTGTTTATTATGCGTATTTTTTCAAATATGATTTCATAGTATGTATGAATATCATTGTCAACATTACAGATCAGATTAAAAACTAAAGGGGTATGTCTCTGCCCATTTCTATCTATTCTACCTATCCTTTGCTGCATGATTGATGGTGAGAATGGCAGATCATAGTTTATTATTACCTGGCACTCCTGCATGTTCTTACCTTCTCTACACACATCGCTGCATATCATAATTGAATCACAGGAATCCTCGATACATGTCTCTTTAAAATCATTTATGCTCCTGTCAATCTCCTGCTTCGTATTATCTCCTGTTGCAAGAAACAGCTTTATATCTTCATACTTTGAGTCAAAATGTTCATAAATATAATCACATGTCGCTATATAATGTGCGAAAATCACGATATGCTTTTTCTTCATAGCATATCCATTTTCTTCAGTAAGCTTAGTATTAACAACGACATCTAACTGTTCAAGCTTTGAATCCTCCACCCTATTCTTATCAGCAATATACTCCTCACCATATTTTCTCAAGTCTTCTTTATCCAGGAATGCTGTTAAAACTCCCCAAACAGCTGGATCTTCCGTGTTTCTACGCATCTCACGTATGCCATCATAATCATCTTTTTCAACCAACTCTAATATGTCTGTTTTTACTTTGGAATAATATGTATCTGTAATTTCATTATCAACAAAAATTGAATTAATAAACTTGCTCGGGGCTTCAACAAGCGTTTTTGCAAGGCAAGGCATACTGCTACAACCTTCATGCAGATATACCGCAGACTTTGTTAATGGATTGATATTATCAACATCTTTTATAGCGTTATACAGTTTCCTCTCTGGCTTATTCAGATCAACAAGTACGGATTCAATTCTAGGCTGGAAATCCAAGCATTTTGACACTGATTTGGTACTCGATGTTATGGAATACTCCGGTGTGAGTAACTCTATTTCGTTTTTTAAATCAGCCATCTTATTAAAAATTGGCGTTGCACTCATGAAAATCCTTCTCTTTGCCCTTTTGCTTATTTTCTGCAACGATTTATACCGTCTGCTATCAGTTTTTTCTTTAGTGAATGGATTTTCTGTATACTGATTCCTAAAGTTATGGACCTCATCTACAACCAACAGATCATATTCCGTGTCATCATCCTCTATCTTAACCAACTGTTGCCAGCTTTCTGCATATACGACAATTTGGGCATTATAACTCATTCCCAAGCTGGTAGAATATGCATCATATACCCTAAGCATAAACTTACTCTCGAGTTCTTCTTTCCATTGGGCGCATAATGCTGGAGGAGCCAATACAAGTATTTTGGGAGAATGAACATCTGACAACGACTCCTTGATCCATGTACTGTTTCTATCAGCATTTATTAGTTCGGAAATAATTATTCCAGCCTCAATAGTTTTTCCTACTCCGACCTCATCTGCAATATACAAGTCTCTATCTGTATGCTCAAAAAACTCAAAATATGGCTTATACTGAAATGGTTCAAATATTATTTTGGAATTAAATAGTGCATATGGAATCATTGTTCTTCTCCGTAAACGTTCTTATTTTGTCTTAATCAAAAGCCAAAAATAGGGGAGGCATCGCTCCCCTACTCTTTTGTTTTAAATTATGCCTTAATCCTCGCCCCATGAATACAGCTCATCAATCTTTTGCTGTAAAGTACCATCTTTAGCATATGGCAACGCGTCTACCTGCTTAAAGTTATGCTTTGTAATCTTGACTTCATCATCAAATCCCAAAATATAACTAGTAGCTATCTTATAAATGATCTCGGTTGGTGCCAATCCAAATACCTGCTTCTCAAAAATATGCTTCAAACGAACACTTTTGTCCGGATATAGCTCCTTCATCTTTTCGCTCTGATATAACCGCTTAACAATCTCGGTTATATACAGTCCCGACTTCATATACAAGTCGATGAACGTCTTATCAGGCATATCAAAGCATCCCGGATTCTCTTCCTCAAGCATATCAACCATTTTCTTTACCATATCCTTAGGCGTAAAGATCTGATTAGTTTTCTGAGGCGGAATATAGTCAAATATGTCCTCGACGCTCTTCTCATCAAAGTAATCAGCAAGTTTTTTCTTGAGAGACAAGAATTCTTTTACAGAGTCATCAAATACAACTGGGTCGAAGAGATGCCCCTTAAACTCCTTTTCCTCTCCGGTTTCTTTATCAATATACTTACCACCATCTCTAAGAAGTCTGAAGTCATCTAATGAAATGCTGGTAACTTCCATAAAGACTTTGTCCGGGATAATCTGATCAAAAGTAGCAAGTGTGACACTCTCATCACCATACGCCATAAGGAATGACGGTATTGTTCTTGAGAACCCTCTCAAATGGTCTCTGATACCATCTTCAACCTCATCTCTAACACGTTCTCTGATCTTGGTCTCAACAGTATCAACAGTTTCCTTTCTGGATTTTTGAACAAAATCGTCCACTACATTATTAAGCTCTTCCTTAAACCTGTTATCAGCCTGTTCCTGCTTGGCATCAAATTCTTTATTTATCTCTTCAGTTGTCTTTCCGGTATCATGCCTTGACTGTAAAGCCTCACTTCGCTCCTGCTCAATAATGTTCTTCTCAATCTTGTACTCAGTAACCGTCTTGTCTACCATTCTGTCAGCATCATTAGTAAGTCTTGCCTCGATTTGTCTTTTATCCGAAGCTCGCATATCATCGCCATAAGTCTCTTTTGTCTTATTAACGATGTCGCTTACCACTGCAGCATGTACAAAATCTTTAATCCTATTGGCAACTTCATTCTGCGCTTTAGCAGTACTGTTCATATCAATGACAAAATCATCGGTTTGGAAATCAACTCCATCCTCAAAAATCTTATCACCGAAAATCTCTGCTGATCTACCAATAACATATTCATCAGAAAGAGTCACTTCACCGTTTTCATCTAATGATAGTTCCTCCTTAACCTCCTCCGAAAGATTGACCTTCCCTGTAGGTTCTTCAATAGCCTCAAACTGCTCTATTATCTCTATAATTTCCTTAGGCGCAGAAAAAATATTGTTTATATTCTGGAATAAGAAATTGCTCATAAATCCACGGCGAACAACCTCAACAGACTTAATCTTTCGTGGAATAGTAAGTACTTTTTCCGCATCAAGTTCAATCAACTCACCATTTTCATCTTCGCCAATAACCGGAAAGAAATTCAGTAATTCCCTAATATTCTCCTTCCGTTCTTCAACACTTCCTCTCCCTGATACCGTATGAGTAGAAAGATCATTAGCAAACTCTTCAAAGATAATCAATGTACGTGCAGGGTCAAAGTCGAAAACATATGCATTCTCTTTTCTCTCATAGCTTGCACCCTTCTTAAAAAGACAGGGGTTCTGAGCTCTAAAAGCTGCCTGCATATACAATGACGGTGATTTCATATTGCTAAGCATAAGTACAGCTGTCCATTCCGGTATAGTAATACCTGTTGTAAGCTGACCTACCGATACAGTAATAGTCTTCTCATGATTCTCTATAGCCGTAACTACCTTGTCGTAGGATTTTTTATTCTCATCATCATCATCTATTTTTCCATCCCCTGCAGCCAAAACCACTTCATAATCCTTAAAAACTGGGTGATCATGCAATTTCCTAACAAGTGCCTTTGCACTGTCTACCCTATCCAGAATCCAGAAAGTATGGTTTAACTCTGCTCTAAGTTCCGGAGTCGAAAACGGAAACTTTTCCTGAAGAGTAAGGGCATCCAGGAATTTATCAACGGACGAATCATACACAAATTTTCCATTGTTTGTCTTAAAAAATTCATTCAGATCAAAAGCATATTCCTCTGTCTCACCATTAATCTCAATTCCCTGTGATAATTCATCCCTGATTATCTCTGACATCTGATAAGTGTATAGATTAAGCTTTGGTAATACAGCATATGGATTTTCTTCTTCAGAAGAAACATCCCAATCTCTCTTTCTTCGCTGCTCATCAGCATATGTGTAATTAAAGATTGCATCTGCTTCAAATTTATTATTAGCTAATGCCTTAAATGGCGTTCCAGACAAATGCAAAGTAAACTTTCTCTTTATTTGGTCAAAAGCAACATCAGTTTTATAAGTATCTACACCTTCATGCGCCTCATCAATTACAAGGACATCCCATTCCATGCCTTCTTTTTTGCTGAGTTCTTTTAGCTTATCATGCTGACCACCAAAATAAATGGAGCCTTTCATATCCTGCAAGCTCACAAACTCTATCTGCTTCTTTAATCCATCACCTGAATTCATCTGATGAACATACTCTGCACGAGTCAAAACGCCTTCTCTGTTCTTTAAAGCATCAACCTCGCTAACAAACGCAAACCCAGACTCTGTTCCCAGAAACTTTACATAATCCGAATACCAGGAATTTGCAATTGCAGGCCTATTAGTAACAATAAGTACCGTATATGCTTCTATTCGTTTTATAAAATCATACACAGCTAATGTCTTCCCGAATCTAGGCTTTGCATTCCATAAGAATTCACCATTCTCATGACTATTCTTATAATCAATAGTCATATCAACAGCATCTATCTGCTCTGCACGAAGCCTGTATGGAATTACAGTTTTATTACTATAGACAATTCCATGGTTTGAACGAAAATCATTAAACATGGATCTAGAGTCTTGTGGAGAAATGAAAAACCATTCATTTCTATCTTCTTCATCAAAGTACTCATTTCCTAGGTCTTGCGGCTGTTTTACATTCTTCTTGCGCATATATGCATGGAAATCATGATCCTTGAATGCTATTCCTGATCCATCATCAAAAATCGCATTTCCTTGCCACTCCTTCTGAGCTTTGACTCCAGCAGTATGGGTTTGCTGTTTTATTCGAACATCCACATCCTGTTCGGTATATCCAATCTTTATGTAGCCATCGTGATATGTAATACCTGGAGTGGTATAAGCATATATCATTGGTACTACTTTTTCAGTTGATTTTATATTAGGCTTCAACATTTATACCATCTCCTTTACATTAGTTTCGATGAATTCCACCTCTTCTGGTGAAAGATCATATTTCTTATAAAGTTGTTTGTCTATTTCCGGAATAGACTTATCCCACTTTATATCAGAACCCAAACCGAAATCTTGAAGCGGAATCATTTTCCACACAGGTTTGTTGCCGTTTTGAGTTACTTTAAGAACACTTAACAGCATCCGAGCAAACTTTGTTTTAATATATTTTCCAGCCGCTTCCGCTTCAACTGCAGAGGTAAATTTTCCAATACTTATAAATGTCTCTGTATTTCCTACGTTCGGGCCCTCTATCAACGGCTTACTAATAGTTTCTCCAAAGGAACCATTACCATTAGCCTGTGGAATAAGCACTTTATAGAATTCTAAATTCTCTACGTCATTAACATAATCACGTCTGATCCATTTATAAGTTCTCTTATTATCGTCTCTACCAATAATTTGTATATATGGCTTTCCATCATTCGGCTTTTCTTCAAAAAACACCATTGGAAGTCTTTCAAAGATATTGGAAGCCATGTCATAGTCATGACCTTTACTAAGCCTTCCTATGTTCTTTCCATTTTCATCCTCTTTGTATCTAACATTCGGATAATCCTTATGCATATTCTCCGTCAACCTATATGACGTCCTAGAATAGACTATATTAGAAAAGCTAACAAAATCTGGTCTTGATGTAACCTTGTGTGCAACTGAATTAGCCTCTGGATACTGAGCAAATGCCTGGATAGCGCCAAACTCTTGATTGTTATCATGATATGTAATAGCAATACCACCTTTAATTGGGGTCGATAGTCCTGGAAAGATTTTGTCACTATCGGGCTCATATTTTAAGACTTTAAAATGCTCATCGTTCAGCATTTTCTCATTCCATGCTTTTGGAGTACTTCCGGCATTGAACAAAAATCTTGCCGGGTGTATTAGCTCAACCTTTTCAGCTATTTCATTAGCCGCATCCATAAATAGGTTATATACGGGAGGCGCATAGTTTTTTAATGAACCATCTGCATTTGAAGATGCCTGCTCCTGTTGATATGGTGGATTCCCAATACAAAAATCAAATTTCATAACTCTTCACCCCTAAATAATATCTGTTAATCTTATTCCATCGAAGCTCCAATACTGAGGTCCAGAATATATTCCTGATGGATTTAATTTCCCTCTTCTAGATTGAATCTCTGCTGTAAGTGGTGATAATCTCCACTTCTTCCCCTCAAATTCAACTTCTTTATCATTTACGACATGTGCCCTAATTGATGGATCATCAAAAAACTCTATGTCCAAACCTATCAATTGTAGTTCCTGGAACGATAAGCCTCCGCCTACCTTAGTCTTGAAGTTGTTAACCTTACGCATACTATCCGGAATAGGCAATACTTCATCAAGTAAATACTTAATAAGCCATTTTCCTCTGTTCTGAATGGATTTCTCATTCCATTTCTCATGATTAGTAATCTTTGTCTTTGCTATCTGAAGACCGGCATTTTCTTCATAAATCTTCTTTTTATCTTTAAACAGTTTCTGTCCCAACTCCTGATTATGGCGAATAAGAGTAAGATTACCTATGTTATGAACATACTCCTGATGAATTGTTTCGTATTTTTCGCCTAATTCAGCAATCCAAGCATCGTTTAGTTTCTGTGGCATAATATGTTCTATCTGAAGATTGTCGTCCTCCAAATTAGGGCGATTTTTAGTTATCTTCTCCTCAATCAGGGCTAAAATGAATTTGCAGTACTTGAAATTATAAAAGTTCATCGTTTCAATGTACCTTGAAAGCTCTACATCATTAGGCAATCTCAAAGTACTTTCCTGATTAGCAACAATTTCAAACATCTTTTGTTTCTTGTCTGGAGCTTCCACTAATTCAGGAATATAGTTAACCAAAGCCGGGAAGTTTTTATTCTCAGCCTGTGTTATTCCAAGTATTCTTCTTCGTAAGCAATATATTTTAAAAACATACAGAATGTCTGCCGTATCTTGTTCATTCAATAATTCTTTTTTCCAGTATCTTAGCAATACCATAAAAAAGGAATACGCAGTCGTCACATTCAGTCTAATAATGTCATGAAGCTCTGCATCGATAACTTTATTCCCTGTTTCTCCGCCAGGAACAATGTATGAATAAATCTCTGCGCACTCAGATAGTTCAAGCAAGAGTTCTCTAGTATCTTGCTTTGAAAAAATACTTTTAAATATACTGTACAATTCCTTATAGTTATTCTCTGAAGCCTTATGATATGCCCTTTTCTCATGAGCCTGCATGAAATCCCTAATAAAATTTGAAACCAACCCAGGTATTCTGTTTTCAATATTAAGCCAGTACTTGCTATAAAGCATACTTTGTGTATCGGCATCAAGACCTAGTAACAGATAATTTCTAACCAGATCCGCAAGTGATAATGGCTTTCCCAAAGAGTTCATAGACTCAAAAATCTCCTGAGGATTCTCCCAGGCATTCTTATCTGGCTGTAATTCAATTGTAATTACACTAAACTTATTAAGTCCCCTATCTATAATGTCGCTGAGATTAACACCATCTTCTTTGTATTTCTTAAGTATATTTTTAAAATACTGATAATTCCTATATACAGCTGAGTTTTTTTCTCTTGTAGTCATCTCCTCTTCAAGAATAATCTTCTTATATGCAACCCAGTCTGTTTCAACCTGTTTAAGCTTTATCTTGTATTCACTATCTCCTGCTACATTATTATTTTTGAGATATTTTGAATCAACATAGTTACTCATATCGTTATTGTCCAAGATATCGCGAAGCGCTACCAGAAAAAGCATCGTAGTTGTTATACGTTGCTGTCCATCAATAAGCACTAATTTATCTGGCTGTCCAAATGTTGATTCCGTCTGAAAGAATGTAATGGAACCAAAGAAATGCTCAGCAGTTATTCCTCTTGAATTAGACTCATATGTCTTCATGACATCTGCAAGAAACACCTTACATTGCTCGTCAGTCCATTCATAGTTTCTTTGGTAAGGCGGAATAAAAAATGTTACATCATTATTTGATAGCAAGCTAAGTAGTTTGCTTTCCTGTGGCACCATTTATGTTCCCTCCTTAATACTTCTAAACGTAATTTGCTTATTACTTTGCCAATCGTATATTACACAATCCATTTCTTCAGGTTCTGTATCGTTAATACCTTGCATGAAGTCAAAAAATGTAATTTGCTTATACTCTTCTTGCGGTTTTCCAAAAGGAACTGTCCCAGTAATACCATCCATCTGCCATATATTCCAAACAATAATATTGGTCACCTTCTTTAACTCTGCATTGGTCGGAATACGATTCCATTTGTATTGCATATAATCAACAAAAGTTATCAACAGATTAATACGTGCTATTAGTAAATTATCCCCCTGAAACTCATATCCATATACGCTTTGAAATGCTCTTAGAACCCATTTCATCCACTCTTTTTCCGTGACTGTATTCTCATTTATTACTCTTAGCTTTCGATCTAGGATACCAATTCTTCTTGTTACATCAATCTTGTCTCCCGTTGAAGCATCATACCTCGAAACAATGTACGGAGCTTCTCCACATGTTATTTCCAATCGTTTGGAATCAACATATTTTTGCCAGTCACTTAACCCTTCAAACCTTACTGGTTCGAGAACAGGTTCCCATCCCTGTTCACTTTCGATATTAAACACGTTATCTCTTCCAAACCATTCTTTATCACAATGGTTATTCATTTTGTTACAAATCCAAGAGGGAGTAAAAACTTCAGCTTTCTTACGCGTTCTCTCCATCTGCTCCTCTGCAGCTTTCGAAACACGAGGCTGAATTAATCGCTCCCCAAGTACTTTTAATATATCTTCAGTTATTTGAGTTTTCTCCGTTATCCCTGCGTCAAAGTCTGAATATGTATTAGTCGCAAAAATTATATTTTTACCGGTAGTCCTATCTTTTAATAGTTCCTTAAGAACACAATTCACCGGATACTCGCCAAGACTGATCAATTTGTCTGATGACATTCCGAGCCTCTTTTCCTGTTTTTTCGTTTGTAATTCAACATTAAAATTATACCATTTTCGGCATTTATATTCATCCTAAGAGGCACATTGATTTCCAGTATTTACCTACTTTCTAACTCTATAGCTCAAATCAACCTCTCCATTTTCCAAAACTTCAATTTCTAACTGATTTTTCACTTTTCTCTTAATAAAGCTTTCAACCTCAGCATCGGTCATTTGAATCCTTGTTCTATTCAGAACCTCTCTCATAAGTTCGTTCAGATTAAGATCTAACGATGCCTTTATCGACCTTGCCAGTTCCTTCTGAATAGCATCATTCTTAATATCATCAGCTCCACCAGCATAGAAACTATCAATGTAACAATAAAAGATGTCATTCTTGATCAGAGTCTCTTTCAGAGCATAGCTTGTTTTCTCGTGCTCTAGCATAACCAAGAACTTTGCCTCTGGAAGCTCCTCCATGAGTCCCCAGTAATCGGAATCGCTTGATACTAGTACGAAGGAATCAACATTATTGGTGTAGAACTCCTTGCAGGTACGAGCTGCAACTTTAACATCTGCAAGTGATTTATTATCCTTCAGACGTTCTATCATTATGTACTCAACCGGAATCTTTACATAAGATCCCAGTAGTTCCCATGCTGATGCAGCATGAATATCATCAAAAAGGATAATCTTCTCTATTTTCTGCAACCGATTCGGTTCTAAGTTCCTGATTGCTGCACACAAGCTATATGGATCAGAATTTTCACAGTCAACTATGAAAACGCACTTCTCGCTATTCTCTATAAATGTATAAATATTGGCCTTGGTTCTCTCGCTTACATCCGACACCAAGCTTAGGTGCTGGAACTCATCGTTATTCCATCGGTATAAAAGCGTTACAAACCTTCTGTCATTAAGAAGAATGTTCCCTTCATCCTGTGCGGGCCAGTTCAAATACTGCTTGTAGGGGTAGAAGTTCATGTTTTCATAGTAGTATGCCGCTGCTCTTTTTGTTCCTTCCTCTGACAGACCATCAGGCATAACGAAAATGTTTGATAGATAATTCCAGTTAATCCATTCCGGAAAAAGGTCTCTGCAGTTGTTGATACGGCTCTTTATATTCTGATTAAGATTGATCAGATAAGGGGTAGGCTCCTTCATATGAACATATATCTCAATGCCATCATCAGAAAGTTGCTGCATAGCATCCAGTGGCATGTACTCCGGCATTCCAAGAATACTTCTGCCTTCCTGCTGAATGCCCTGACATACCTTTAAGAAATTATGCTCAAGCTGAGTTCTAAGCCTACAAAGATTTCTTATTATTCGTGCCTTTTTATCCAACTCAAGCTTCTTATATATTTCAAGCTTAGGTGGCTCAGATTCGTTTTCAAATATTCTTTTATGTATGCCAAGCAGGTAAGCAACCTTCGATACAATATCGTATTGCTCACCGTGTAAGTTGGCATGTTCCTGTTCATTTATCATTGAAAGAACATCTGAAAAATCTAATGACGTTCCACCATTTGTACTGATATCCATACGCAAAATACCTCAAGCTATATTATAAATCTCAGCTGCTGTTTCGACCTATTAAAGATTGCTAAAAAAGGGATTAATTTTACATATCATCCAGCTCATCTTCCATAAACAGCCAGCCCATAAGTCTGTCATCTTCTCTGTCCCGACGAAGCTCATCCTGTTTTCTTTCGAACTCCCTTCGCTCTCTTTTATTCATTTTGCTGACCAAATCTTTGTATTGGTCATCTGAAATTCTTACATCCTTGTCTTTCTTTCCAAAGAACATAATTGCTCCTTCCTTCAGCTCATAATGGGTATGCAATTATCATCAGTATGTATGTTACTATTCCCAAAATTATTCTTTATTTCATACCCATGGCCAACCTCTTAAGACAAATCACCATCACGACTACAGAATTCATAAAACTCACAAGTCACGCAGAAGTGCCTGCAAAATTTATTATTTCTATGAATGCATTTCTTTATCCAGTAAATCAGTCTGCTCATAGTCACCACCTCACTTGGAACTCTTATTACCTCTTTTTACCTTACACCTTACACTCTATTTATGACACATCAAGAGTCCCATAAAAATACCAGCTCACGAAGTCAGCATTCATCTGGGTTTGAGGCATTTTTTTGCGAACAAAAAGATGAGCCATGTACACCTTCAAATAAAAAAACTGCCCTGGTTTACATTACGTGCTACTTGAATACATGTCCTACACAAACCAATACACATCTGCTATTCTTTTTTCGCGAGGTGAACAATAATGGCTAAATCAAAAACTGAAGAAGAGAAAAAACACATGAGCGACATTGCTGATAGGATGCGCCTAGAAAGACTGAGTCATGGATATACTCAGGAAGAATTTGCCGAAATGTTAGGAGTATCATCACGCCAATATGGCAGATACGAAAACAAAAAAGCCGGCATTCCCTTTAATGTCATCTTTGGCCTTCGCGATCTTGGCGTAGATCTTTCATATTTGCTCGATGGAGTGACATACCGAGACCAGCTAATCCAACACTGTTTACAAACAATGCCTCAAGATAAACTTTTACCAAAACTATCAGCTCTTAAGAATGCTTCACATGATTATGAGATAGCTGAAGAACAGGAACAACCTTTAATCTTTAATAAAATGATGAATATAATCAATGATTTATTGAAATATGGAAAAGAGCACTACTATGACCCTAAACTCAGAGAAGTTCAGGAAATCCGCTATGATACACTATTTTATGAAGCATGCCGTGATGAGTTAATTGAAAAGCATTCAACTGCACACAGACCTCAGATAAGATAATGACTCACTTTTCAATAGAACATCACAGCTCCTAACAAAAATGTTAGTGAGCCACCTACATATCCTATTGTATAATATAGTCGTTCGATCAGCTAAGGTATACATGAGCAAAAGATATTTTATTGATAGTGAAAACGTCGGAGATAATTGGATATCTCTGCTTGATACTGTTGCAAAAGAAGATGAGATTCTTGTTTTTTATACTGCGAAAAGTCCGCATATGAATTATAAAAATCTGATTACACTTAAGAAGTCTCCTAAGGATGTGACATTCATCGAATGCTGCGAGGGTAACAATGCACTTGATTTCCAATTATGTACAGAGCTTGGATACCAGGTCCATGACATTGGGGATGATGAATACATTATCGTTACCAATGACACTGGCTATGATGCAGTTGTTAAATACTGGAAAGACAGAGGAATTGCATTAAAGCGTATCACCGGAAAGGCCTGTATGCAGAAACAACAGTCCTCCGATAAAAAAGATGAACCAGGTCCTGTTGATATAGAAACTGTTATGCCCAAGCCCGTTGAAATCCAAGACGATGGAATCCCTGATGAGGCAAAAGAGATCCTCTATATCTTAGGGCGGGATCAGCTGCAACCACTTCACGAGTCGCTGCACCAGATTTACGGAAAACAGGGCGTCACCTATTACAATGCTTTTAAGTCTAATGCGACTTATAACAGTTACATTGAGAACCACAAAAAGAAGAGCCTTGCAGACAAACAGAAATCTTACTGTCAGATAGTTTTTGCACATGCCAAGGGCAAGACTGCAATGCCATCTGATTTTCCGAAATTTGTAACTGAAACCTGGAAGAAGAAAAAGAATCTCAATTCATTTCGGTCTTCCTTGCAGACCAAATACGGAAAAGATGCCAGTGAGAAATACTATACTCTGATCAAGGCTCATATAAAAATCTTAGACAAAATCAAATAAAGGAGAGCTGATCGATCCGGCGAGGGTTTATCCCTCGCTGTTTTTATGCTGCAAGCTCCAGATCATTTTCAAGTTCATTTCCCCAGGTGTCCCACCCTGGAGTCTTTTGTCTTGCGAAGAGTTCCACCCGAGGGACATCACCTACAAGTTTTACGATCCGATTTCTTGTCTCTGCTGGCTTCTTACTATGTTCTTCAATATGACTGATGATAACCTGATGAACCGATGAGTCGATTCGCTTCGGATGACCTTTGGTTGCAAGTAGGCACACCTCAGCGTTGGATCTTGTCCAATAACCCATGCCCCAGAAAAGTGAATCCGATTTTTTATTTTGTTTCACCCAGACGAAGGCCACGGTCTTGTAATCGAATCCCCAGGCATCGATCACATCAAACGCCTCTTTCAGATTCGGAAACGTTGCCCACATGAAAAGAATCGAATCGTCTGCAGCAATTTCTTTTACCGAAAGCTTGCAGATGTCCTCCAACTTCATTGTCGGATAATGATTCTCTGCGCTCCTGCCTTTCCCTTTTTCTGTTCTGACTCGGAACCGCCACGGTGGATCCGCATAGATGACTTCATATTTTTTCTTCAGTGCCGGAGTCTTTTCTTTTACCCCGGCATCCGTTTTGTTGTTACCCTTTACAAATTCCCTGATCATTTTTATTTTTTCCTCCCTCAAAAGCCCCGCGCGTTATCCCCATCCCCAAAGGGGTAGAGTAAAGTGGCAAGTGGGGTTTCGATATATACCCATCGAAACTCACTTGTTGGGGCACATCCCCAATCCCCTCGCTTCAGATTAAAATCTGACTACGCTCCTTCCGGAGCTGAAAGAAATTTCGCCAAGAAGATGGCAAATGACGTTTGGTTGTCGTTAATAGAAAGAGGCAGCCACGACGGACTGCCTCAAAAAGATTATCGTGAACGTTCACGATTTTTATTCTGTTCCTGTTCTTTTCCAATACCAAGTATCTGGTCAATATCATATTTTGCAGTCTGATATGTCTGCATATCTTTTCTGACTTCCTTATACTCGGCATAGGCAGCTCTCTTTTTTGAAAGCACTTTGTCATACTCAGCACTGAGTTCTTTGTAAGATGGGAACTTACCATTATGTTTATCAAAAGCATCTTTCGCTGCTTTATGAGTCATGATTTCTTCTTTATGCTCTTCAAAGAATTTTCTGTTGTAGCCTGACTGCCTGTACTGCTGATATATTTCTTTTGTACTGGAATAATCCTTTATAATTTTCTTTTGTTCTGAGATTTTCTTCAGACGACTCTCATACCCTTTGATATCCTCGGAAAGCTGCGAGAATCTATCAGAAGTATCTCCAGCCATTTTTTCCAGTTCAGCATATGTCCTTAGCCCCTTCTCTTGAAAAAAGAGAATAGCCTTCATGACATTTTTCACATTAAACTTCTTCGCCCACATCTCATACCCAGGACCTTTTCCTTGAGCAATGATATCCTGAATATTTATCAGAAGGTCAAACTTATCATCCCTATAAAATGGTTTCTGTTCTTCCTTTGGAGCCATCTCCTTAGGAGCAGTTCCCTTCTCGACTCCTTCCAACTTTTTCATCAGATCTTTTTCCGTGTATCCATCTCCCAGAGAACGGAATCGGATAAATCTCTGCTGACCATTTCCTCTAACGGAAGTATGCTTGCCTCGTTTTATTTCATAACCCTGCTTGGAAAGTTCAGACAAAAGATCTTCAAAAGAGCCCGGCTTCTTTGAAAGAGCAACGTCAATTGATTCTCTAAGCCTGTCCCTGAAAGTAGGACCTCGCTCTTCATGGATATAAGTTGTCTTACTATGATAAGGCTGCGGAGCAATTACAGATAATCCATTCTCCATGCAGATAAGATTGGAAAGTCTCCCAAGTGCCATGCCCGACAAAAGAAAATCCTTGAACTTCC
The DNA here is from genome assembly GCF_000420905.1 of Butyrivibrio sp. AD3002. Classification (NCBI taxonomy): domain Bacteria; kingdom Bacillati; phylum Bacillota; class Clostridia; order Lachnospirales; family Lachnospiraceae; genus Butyrivibrio; species Butyrivibrio sp. AD3002. The sequence continues at coordinate 25,175 of NZ_ATVV01000017.1, forward strand.
TGTCACCACTAAGAGCTGTGGAGTTGAAAATAATATGATTATGAACGTGGGCCTTGTCAGTATGAGTCGATACTACAAAGGCATGATTGCCTTTTGTAAATCTCATAGCTGTCTCATATCCGATTCGGTTTGCATCCTCCGGTGTGATCTCTCCGGGCTTGAAGGACTGCCTGATCTGATATGCAATGACATCGTTCTTAGGATGTTTGCCCGTAACACGTTCATATTCTCTTTTGGATAAAATAAATTCTTCCACCACAGTCTTAGGATCACAGGCATAGGATGAAACGTATTTCCCTTTTTCTGTTTTGTCCGGGTTCATTTCATAATCCGTCCTGTCCTTCAGACACTTGGCAAGAGTCCTTCCCTTGTTCATGTGTAATGAAATAAGTCTTGTAGCTGCCATAATAGTTTTCCCCACAAAAATAAGTGCAGCTCCGAAGAGTTGCACTTAAATATTCATTTGCATTATTTCTTTAATTTCAAAATCATATCTTATTCAAGAGGCTGAAGATAGATTGTATAAGAATGATTCTCTTTAGACTCATAGACATCTTTAACTTCATGTCTGAGTGCCCATTCCGGTATCTTATCTTTATCTAGCTTGCCATGATAAAAGCATCCCCACACATCATATCTTTTATCATACTGGCAAATATCTATATCCAAATCAGCAATCTCATCAGCATACAGCCGAATAAGATCACTAAGGGTCCTACGAAAAGCCATATTACTTGTCCTTACCTTCAATCCAATAATTTACCAAATGCAAAATGGTACTAACTGTAATGCTATCGAATCTTTAAATTCCGGTATAATCTTAATTGTTCCAACCATTCTCGTAGCCTTCTTTAAGATATGATTCAAGCATCTCCATTAATGTATCGTATTCTCCAATAGAATTGTCGCCTGCCGCTCCAATTGCATATTTGTGAGTGATATCGTCATAGATGAAACTGTCACAATCCACGCAGCCAAGCCATATGGATCTTTGATCATCATCTTCCCACCATGTAAATAAATCTTCTTCATCACACTTAAAGTAATCAAAGAAGTTATTAGTTTGCTTGTAGTATTCTTCCAATTCAGAGACTACCCTCTGCTCTACACCATATTTATCGCATAAATCTCTGAACGCTTTTATTTCTTCCTCTGAAGCCGGAGTTAGCTTAATGCCATGTCCATGGCAGCAATATCCCCACTCGTCTTTAGTGCAATATTTCTCAAATAATTCTTTTACTGTCATTTATCAACACTCCTATTAGTCAGTTATCCTGCAATATTATTCTTTCTTTTGACGTTTTATGCATATCACATAAAATAAAACCGCCATAAGCTGGGCCGTGACAGAAACTGCGACAAGGCTCACAGGCTTGAAATCATACAAGGCTCCCAACATCCAGCTTCCAAGAAACCATGCTATTCCAAATCCTGTTTCAAATATTCCAAAGCCTGTACTTCTCATTGTTCGCGGGATTATCTTGCTGACAGCCGCTTTCATTATACTTTCCTGCGCACCCATTCCTATTCCCCATAGAATGATACCAATACCAATAAGTATCGGATTTCCTGTAATAAATATAAAACATGAAAAGAATGCGCTGCAGATTGTAGAAGCAATTAGTGCCTTAAGTCCAATCCTATCAAACAGCCATCCAAAGAACAGTGCGGCAAAAGCATCAACTGCCATTGCTGCAGCATATAGAAGACTAAGTGTCGAGTCTGGAAATGCCTGCGTATTCGCTGCATGAAGAGTTATAAGCGTAAAATCGGCAAATCCGAAGGCAAACAGGCATATAGCAATCATATAATATAGAAACGACTTCTTAAGATGGAACTCCTCTGACTCTTCCTTCGTTTTTTCAAACATCTCAGGATTCGGATATCTGATCCATGAAAAAACTACCAGCGCAATCGTAATCAATGCCGGAATTCCAAGTATTGCAAAGCAAACTCTATATGTTGAAAACAAGCTGCCAGTGCCCTTCACCGCAGCTATCACAAATAGAATAACCGGACCAAGAAAAGCTCCAAGCTGATCCAAAAATTCCTGAAATGCAAATCCCTTACCTGTACCTACTTCACTTGCAGCAAAGCTGACAAGTGTATTCTTCGCCGGCTTCTTTACAGCCTTTCCGATCCGCTCCATAATGATCAGTCCGCATGCTATGATCCAGCCATTTTCAGGAATCAGCGCCAGAGCCGGAATTGCTAAAACCTGAAGAGTATAACCGACAATTACCAAAGTCCAATACTTTTTGGTTTTATCAGCTATAAATCCTGATAATAGACGCAGAGAATAGCCACATAATTCACCAAATCCGGATACGAATCCTATGGTCGCTGCTGAAGCACCAGCAAGATTCAAGTATTCCCCCAAAATACTCCTAGCACCTTCATGAGTCATATCAGAAAACAGACTGACTATCCCCATCAAGACTATGAATGCCATAGCACCACTGATTTGTTTTTTACAAGAATGATTCTTTTTAGATTTTTCAATCATTTTCCCCAATCGCTCCGTCGTCAATTATGCTGGAATATAAGTTCTCTAACATTATACCATCAAACAGAATCAGAAAAGCGGCCACAAGAAAAGTTATAAACCTTCCCCATGGCCGCAAAACCTAAGCTATATTTCCTAATCTTTCAAGTATTCCTCTAACGGCTTCCCAGATTTCTTCCTGTTGTGATTGGAGTTCCTTTATGTCCTCCAGAGAAACAGCACCGCTCTCATCTGCCTTTTGGACATACTGAGCAAGAAAGTCACTGTTTATTCTGAGCAGGCGAATCACCTCTTTAATATCAGACAAATCAAGCATGATGACGTAACCATCCCTTGCCATCTTTCTGATATAAGCACTACGATTCTTTATACCAGCCTGTTCCATCTTGGCTTTTATAGCATTGATATCCTCTGGAGTCATTTTGATAAGGATGCTCTCGCCATATGTGATTCCCATATCACAGTACCAGTTCAGGGTGTAATGCCCTGTGAGAACGTTCTGAAGGTTCCGGGATGCAATCGCGCAGCTCCTTCAGGAGAGATGTCTTTTCTTCCTTCTCAGCCACACTAACATGAAATGGTTTGCTCTTTTCATGTGATGCCACCGTACCAAGTTCTTCCTGTTCATCAGGAATGCCATTGGCATTGTCATCCTTCATGTTCTCTACAGGATTATGAGGAGCAACATTATTGATCACCCCATCACCAATCATGTTGTCGTTCTGCTCAAGCTGGTCCTCAAGACCTCTTCTTACATTACCGATTGTGTTGGGATCAAGCTCCTGCGGAACCCTTAACCCAAACTCAGCAGTAACCTTATACTCGATAAGAGCAAAAACATAATTTGGCATGGTACGTGCATCACGCTCCCAGTCCTGCATTGTTCTGTAAGGAATACCTAGATAATCTGCAAACTCTGTTCTGTTCATGCCTGTACTCTCACGGAGCTGGATAAATCTCTCGCCTTGTGACAGATCATTTACAGAAACAGCCGTTGCATCTGTAGTCTTACCATTAACATCATCCCACTTTTCAATGGGTGTTCCTGTTCTTCTTTCCATAATTATGTCACTCCCTTCTGCGCCCGCCTTTGGGAAATCGGATCTCGAAATGAGCTTTTCCCTCCTCGTCAGTTGTAAGGTCAACGTAGCAGCTGAATGTATTTCCTGTTCTCTGTGACTTACAGTCAACGAGCTTGACTGTCCCACCATTCACAAGGTCATCTGCAACTTCTCTGGTCATCTCCTTGCCTATAGCCTGAAAAAATCTGTTATTCTTCCAGAGTGCAAAGTTGCAGTCCATATTGTTACAGAAGAATCCCTTTTCACGTTCTACAACATGAGTACCGCACACAGGACAGTTACCGACAATATCATCGGCTTCATAAGTCTGTGTTGTACCACTGCCATCTTCAAAATTACCGAAAGGAAGCTCATCTGCAAAACCAGAAGCATCCTTCCAGCCATCATCTACTGTTCCCATCAACACACCTCCCTATCTTTTTTTACTACTTTAGCAGCCGTGTCATTTTTTATCTGATTCTTCCGTATGCTGAGATTATCAAGAAGCGACTGCTTCATTCCTCCCCAGCCATCCGGTAAAATACGAACCGTTCCAAGTATCTTTCTTTCCGCAACAACAGGTTCCGCTTTTGTAGCTTTACCATCTGTTCCTATCACTGTGCAGCCTGCTGTATCCCTCAAAGGGCTATCATCACCAACCCTCACAGATTCTTTTGCATCATTCTTAACAGGCTCGTTATCCGCTACAATCTCAGGATTTCTCTCCTTGTAGATCTCACCAAGCTTATCCTCAATTTTCTTGATGATCCTTGATGAAGTCTGCCGTATAGTTCCAAGGGAAGCCTTAAGTTCTTTCATATCAGCATCAGATGTGTAGCCACAAAGGTATGGATAGCTGTAATCATCTGTGTTATATCCCATGAAGGAAAGCACTATGCTAGCTGTACCTTCCGCTTCAAGTTCCTTCCTATTCTTGCTGATATCGGCTGCATTGTCTCCATGAAGCATTGCATGAGTAATCTCATGGATGCATGTCTTAAGAGTCTGCAGCTCGCTCATACCCTGTTGTATTGCTATCCTCTTATCCTCTGTGTGGTAATAACCCTTGGCTCCGCTCTTGATGTCCTCAAATCCGATTGGGACAGGGCTGATATCCTTAAGAACTCCCATAAGGACCTCATACTTATCAATGCTACCCTTAAGCTCATCAACGCCTACTCTGGGAAGTTCCTTTCCTTCCGTCTGCGAAACATCAAAAGTTGTCTCTGCCTTGAATCCCATAAGATTAAGTTCCTTTGTCTGTTTCACAGGCTCTCCATCATGATCAAGAACTGGTCTGCCATTGGAATCCAACACATCCACTTCCTTTTGGATTGTATAAGGGCTTGGTGCTATTACCTTTATTCCCTTCTCTCCTTTTCTTACATAACGCCCCATCTTTTTCCAGGCATTATATCCCTGACATAAAGTTGCATCTGGCTTTTGCATCGCTATGAGCATGCAGTTGTTCAGGGAATAATGTGGAAACTTTGCCATTGTAGCAAGCAGCTTTTTGTATTCTGCACTGTCACGGACTGCCTTTACACCATCCTGCAGCTTGTCCGTCAGCTCTTTCAGCTTTTCTTCATTGGATGGGCGCTGGTATTCACTGCCGTTTTTTGCACTTTTTTCATCCATAAGATTCTCCTCTTACTTTCTTTCGCCCTTAACGCCAGCAGGAGCCTTTACCGGCTCCTGCTTCTTTACACCTTTCACGCTGCTTTTTGCTTTCTTTGCGTATGCAACATATCTTGATTTTCTTGCCATCACTCATCACCTCCATCACCTGAAGACTCATCAGCCTGCTCACTATCAAGCTGGATCTCATCATCGTCATCATCTGAACTCATGCTCTTAAAATAGTCCTCGTCTTCATAGTCCTGATCCGGATCCTCACCGCTGGACTTCTTCTTTGAATTCTTTGTTGATGTGTAATACATGAATCCACCTACACCACCAAGTGCAATAATAAGGATGATCGCCATGATTCCTGTTACATTCACAGGCTCTTTCTCTGGCTTTTCTTCAACTGGTTCAGGTTCCGGCTCAGGTTCGGGCTGTGGTTCGGCTTTTACAACCTCAGGCTCTTTTTCCTCTTCCTTACCTATTCCTGTAACTTTGATATATTCACTGACCTGGTCATCATCCATCAGAGATAAAAGATCTGATTCATCAACCATGTTGAGGAAGTGAACCTTCTCATTACCGTCATCATCACGGTCAATAATGATGTAAAAGTAGTTGCCGTTCTTGGTCATAACAGTAATGAACTGCTTGCCACCGGCTTCAAGACTTCCGTAATCATCAACAAGTTCCATGTTTCCATCCGGAGTAAGTGGTCCCCACTTTTCCTCTATCTCAGGCTCCTTGCCCTCGCAGTTACGATAGTCCTTCTTGCAGAGTTTGCAGTTTTCATCAACATGATCCTCAGTACACTTGGTCTCACAGGTGCAGTCATATCCACCTGCAAATGCAGTTACCGGTGTAAAACAAAAAAGTGACCCCATAAGAGCCACTGAGCAGCCAAGTACCTTTGCCTTGGCAGTTATTAACTTAAAAGCTTTCATTTAAGATATCCTCCATAATTCCATCATTTTCAGTATCACGATCATATGTATCATCTGTAAAAGGCAGTGGCTCGGCATCTTCATCCTTCGTAGGCTTTGCTTCTTTTTTCTTACTCTTGGATGAAGCAGTCTTTTCCTTATCAGCTACGCCAAGGTGCTCTGCAAGCTGTTCCGGTGTAAAGTCTTTTCGTGCAACCACATCAAGTATGCTTGTAGCCAGCTCTGCATTTAGCTTTTCTTCTGCTTCCTCATACTTTGCCTTGGCTTCTTCTAACCTTGCCTTGGCCTTTTCATGCTCAGTTCTTAATTTATTCAGTTTCTCAAACATATCTGTCCTCCCTTAACCGCCAATCCTGCCAAATTCAAGGAAATGGCTCTGCCAGTATGGCGTGTTGATCGATGAGTATTTCACAGGATTACCTGCATGGATCATCATTCCGTTGCCGACATATATTCCGACATGACTGGCCCCGGCTGTATCATATGTGCCCTGGAAAAAGATAAGATCTCCTGGCTTTGCTTCTGAAGCTGGAACATAGTCTGTTCTTGCCCTGAGTCCGTTTGCAGTAAGTCTTCCAAAGTTCCATCCGTTACCGCAGTGATTTATTACCCAGCTTACAAATCCTGAGCAGTCAAATCCCGAAGGACTGTAACCGCCCCAGACATAAGGTGTTCCAAGATGGCTCTCAGCTTCATGGAGCATCCTTGCAAACTGCTCATCTGTAAGGTATTCCCCCGGCACATGATAGTCGTCTCTGTCTCCGGGATGATCATCTGGGATGTTGTAATAATCTTCCTCGCCAAAGAGATACTTCTTGTTACCATAGGTCTCAAGCAGCACTTCGTAACGTGCCATCTCATCATCAGTGAAGCCAAGCTCTTCAACCACTTCATCAAGGGTGTGATTTACAAGATAGACATTCAGGATGTAGTACTCATATTCTTCGGTATAGGTATACTCTTCCCAATAGCCGCCATCTTCGTAGGAATCATCCTCAACCCACCTTACGTCTTCAACCTCTCTTTCCCTGGTCTCAACAACTTCTTCCGTAGTGATTTCATACTGTAGTTCAAAGATTTCCTGTAGTTTAGCCTGGACCTCATCCCTTGTATAAGCCTCAAAAATCACAGTAAGTATCGCTGCAAGCTGATATGGATTGTGCCCTACTTCATCAAGATAGTAATTAACTTCGTCATATCCATCCGTATCAATCTCATCTATCTCGTCCTGAAGCCCTGCTTCCAGTTCCTTGTAATCATCTTCTACCGCAAGGATATCCTCGTCCTTTGCAGTATAAGAGGTTACTATGGTCACATCGCCTACTCCGGATCCGATCGCTGCACAGGAATTAAGAAATCCAGCGCACACAAGTACTACAAGAAGTATCAGAACCACGATTATGCTGATCACGGGATGCTCTTCGGCAAAGTTCTTCATCCACTCACCGATTGCACTTACTACATCCCTGGTTTTTTCTCCTACCTTTTCACCAAACTTGGCACCGCCTTCTGCAGCCTTGGCCTGCTTCTGTATCATTTTCCTCTGAAGTTCTTTCCTTGCTCTTTCCTTGGCAGCATCTGTACTTCCACCAGAAAGCTCTCTTTTCCCATGTACTTTCTTGCTGTACTTACCGCTTTTTACCTTCGAAGTAACGTGACTGACTGCACCGCTGGCAACATATCCGCCAATATCAAAAACTTCCTCAGCAACGGCACTCTCTCCTTTGCCATCATCCGTAGAGTTCACAACATCTGACATGACTCCGACTCCAGCTGCGGTTTTCGATGCTGCATCCGAAAGATTTCCCGAACTTTTACTCACATTTCGGTCCTTCTTCTTTGCTTCCTCTGCTTTCCTTGTCTTTTCGACCTCTGCAGCCTTCTTCTGTGTCTGCTTCTTTATCTTGTCCCTGTGCTGTTTCTCCTCCGGTGTCATGCTGTTATCAGCTTTACCGGTACGGAGCTTCTGTTCGTAATATCTTCTGGCAGAATCCTTATTCTTTAATTTGTTTCCATGCACTCTCGGAGCTTTATCCTCCGGAGATGCAGAATCCTCCTCACCCGGAGGATTCCTTGTGTATAATCCTTCTTCCATAACTCATCTCCTGTCTGTTTAAGCAGCTTTATCCTCAGAAGATTCTGAGAACTTGGTGGAAATCGCCTTATAGATCTTGGTGTCCTTAGGGAACCTGTCTATAAATGGCAGAATGACATTTCCATAAAAAATAAGTCCTTCACCTTCTCCCGAATGTGTTACATACGAAAGCTGGTGTGGACTTATGTTGAGCTGCTTGGCAAGAAGTTGTCTGTCACCAATGGCCTGATTAAGCATGATTATGAAGTCTGAGTTCTCGAAAATGTTGGAAACTTCAGCACTTGCGAGAAAGTCTTTGACGTTCTGTGTAACGCCTGTCGGGATGCCTCCCCACTTACGGAACCTCTTCCAGATTTCCACTGTGTAGGCTGCAGTCTGTTCCTCACGTAATAACAAGTGCATCTCATCCATGATGTACCTTGTGGATCTTCCCATTTCTCTGTTGGCTGAGACCCTGCCCCATACCTGGTCCTGAATAATAAGCATTCCTATCTTCTTAAGCTGCTTACCAAGATCCTTGATGTCGTAGCAAACGAGTCTGCTATTGATGTCAACGTTTGTTCTATGGTTGAACACGCTAAGCGAACCACTTACATAGATTTCAAGAGCAGTTGCAACATACTTGGCTTCAGGCTCATCCTGTTTTAAAAGCTCATTGTAAAGGTCTTCCAATATCGGAATGTTTTCAGGCACAGGATTTTCAAGATATTTCCTGTAAACCGCCCTTGTACACCTGTCGATGACTGTTCTTTCCGTGGGCTGCAGTCCATCCCTTGATCCCATGATAAGCTCCATGAGTGAAAGAATGAAATCAACCTTCAGCATGACCGGGTTATCATCATCAGAATAGTTCATGTTGATATCCATGGGATTTACATACTGCGTGGATGTAGGACTGATCCTTATCACCTGACCGCCAAGGTAATCCACCAGAGCTTTGTACTCCTGCTCAGGATCCGAAATGATGATGTCATCGTCTGTTACAAGGAAAGAATTTACAATCTCCCTCTTTGCAGCGAAAGACTTACCGGAACCTGGTGTACCAAGGATAAGTCCGTTAGGATTCTTAAGCATCTTTCTGTCTACCATGATAAGGTTGTTTGAAAGTGCATTAAGTCCATAATACAGAGCACCCCTGTGATCCTGGAATAGCTCCTGTGTAGTGAAAGGCACGAAAATAGCTGTGCTTGAAGTTGTCATACCACGCTGGATATCCACTTCGTTATATGCAAGAGGCAGTGTGCTTACAAAGCCCTGCTCCTGCTGGAAATCAAGTCTTATCAGATTACAGGAATGCTTCTGTGCTATGGATGAAGCCTGGAATAAGTTATTATCCAGCTCTTCCTTTGTCTTTCCGGTATTCATGATAAGGAAAGTCAGAAGAAACATTCTCTCATTCTGTGACTGCAATTCCTTAAGGAGTGCCTTTGCATCCTTGCCATAAGTCGCAAGATCACTTGGTATGATCTCCATGTCATATCCGGCTCTTACTGCCTTTTTCTGTTCCTCAATCTTGCTTCTGTCAAGCTCGGTGATTGTGTGCTTTACAGTCTTAATGGCCTCGTTCTGGTCTACTGACTTAAGATGCATTGTGACGATCTGACTGGATTCCATTCCAAGGAAATCTGCAAGCATCCTGTCGCTCACATCGGAAGCATCAATTGAAAGAAAACTCATGGCACACCATGTATCTCCCATCTTGAAATATCTTCCATTAGGGAACTCAAACGAGCTTGGAGCCACAAAGTCTTTTACTGAAAGACCGCTGCCAGCAAGATACTTCCAGTCGAAATGGAACTTTGCACTATCTCCCATATGAGTCTGTCTGTGCATGAGTTCAAGTCGCTGTGCTCCGTTAAGAGTCTCAGCTATTACTCCCAGACGTTTGAAATTGTTAAGGATATCCATTTCAATATGGATCAGCCTTGGTTTAGCGGACTTCATTGAATCCGCATGGATACCGAAAGTAATATACTTTACTTTTGTAAGTCCGTTATTACCTGCCTGCATGTTCTTTAAGAGTATTCCAGAATACTCATCCCTTACATCGTTGAACCCGTCTTCCTGATGGGGAATTGCTATCTTTTTCTCAAAATCCCCTATCTCTGTTGCGAAGTTCATGAATGAAAGCTGGAACTGAACCGAACTGTCAAAGAAGTTCAGAAATCCACACCATTCCTCAAATATCTCTGTTTTATCCTCCTGCTGTGCAAGCTGGTAGTTGATGTCCTGGAACTGTATCGTCTTTGTGTAGAAATCCCCTCCTACTCTGCAGATACCATCCGGGAACATTCTCTCAAAAGGAAGTGTCTGCTGGGCTGATCTTGGAGTCCCATCGTCTTTCCTTGCATTTTTTATGATTACTTTTACTTCTTCCTGTTGTTTTCGTGATAATCCTTCGGGCATTTTAAATTCCCTGGAATTATCTTTTTTCTTCCATGGAAGCACGAACAATTTTCTCCACCTCCTTCTGCGTAGCAGCACATCTCTCCAGTGCTGCATAATAGTTATCCGTTTTGTACGGACGTTTCTTTGGTCTTATGAAAACGGCCTGTATAAAATGGCCAAGATAAACTTCCAGAGGTCTTCCGTTCTTTTCATACATGGCAAAAAAGAATATCGGCATCATAAGTACCATCATTCCCATTACTGCCACATTGACCGCAGCCACGCTCTTTATAAGAAAAAATGACGGTACTCCTATGAGTGCCGCCACCGTAAAACATATGAGCTGTCTTTTGGTCAGATTCAAGAACACCTTGCTTTTGACCTTTGTTAAGTCTCTTGGCACGCTTATGTACGAAGCTGCCATATCTGTTACTCCTTTCCCTTAAATACACTGTAATACCGACTTTGCAACTGTGCTTGTCTTAAATAGGGACAATGCAAGCAGAAGCGTATAGCCCACAACTCCCCAGAGGGATCCGACTATATCTCCCGAAAATGCTATGGACTGTATAAGCACCGCGTAGATACCAACACATATCATGATTAAAAATCCTTGGAAACCAAGGGCAAATAGACTCTTCACGTAGTTCATTCCCATAGCACTCTGCTCCCTGTTTCCGAATGTTGCAAATGGGATTGGAGCCATGGAAACGTACATATAGATCTCGATCATCCTCACATAAATGATCACGAATATTATCTTTGATAATATCAGCGTTGTTATGAAGATGATTGATACCTGAAAATACAGTCCGAAAAGTTCAAAAATATTCATGGCTTCAAGCGTGGACTGCAGCGATGAAAGAGCCGAGGAATCTATCGCCGTTGAAGCAGCTATGACTCCACCAGCACTTGATATCACATGATTTGCCACATCAAATACAGCCATTGCAAAATCAAAGGTATGTGTAATGATTTCCACCGCAATAGCTGTCTTGAATATCCACTTGAAGATAAACCATGTCTCGAAGTTAGCCAGATTGTTGTAACTGATGATAAGCTGTATCAGCTCATAACACGCAACAAACGTCAGTATTATGCCCGCAATCGGCATTATCACATTTTCCGAAACATTCCTTACCATGCCAAAGACCGATGGTGAAAAAGCCGATGGAGTCATTGCAACATCAGAAGCAATACCACTGACTTCATCATTCACATATCCAAACATGGTCTGGAACAGCGTCATAAGGGAAGGGATTATGTACTCTTTGAGATGTTCTTCCAGTTCCTGCCATACTCTTTCCAAAATATCCCTCCTGTTTCTAATGCCAGCAAAGCGCTGGCCTTTTCATTTTCTGTTGAATCAAAAAAGGACTGGCTATGGGATTTCCCACACGACCAGTCCATGAAAGTATTTACTATATTCAGTTGTCATTATTCAGGATGCAGCCTCTTACAGGTTACTTGGATGACTTTTTACCCGTGCTCGCTTTTTTCATTATGCTTTCGACCGACTTCTCATCTACCGTGGTCAGATCAAGCATCAGATATTTAGGGGCATTATTTTTAAGGATAAGAGCAGATCCATGCTCTTCCACTATCTTCGTAACTCTGGAAAAGTTGTGATTTGCATCAGTGATTGAAACAAGCGTCTTCGTGTCTATATTCATGATAGTACCTGCCTTTCACTAATATAGTAGCACGAATTATACGCATGGTCAAATCAAAGAAGTCCTGAAAGAAGAGGTACGACTGTTGTTCCGATAAGAGCAACACCACCGCCAGCCATGAGCTGCTTCATTCCCTGTGATTTTGCACCCGGATTGTCGTTACCATAACCCTCAAGAAGGTTGATTCCGCCCCACACTCCGAGGCCTGCGCCGAGGGCGATTACGATTGTCTGCAATGTTGTGATTGAACTCTGAAAAAATGCCATAGTAGCTATTATTCTACCGTACTATAATAACCCTATGAATATCTATAGGTATTATAGCACGGTATCTCCTTTCTGCAAATAGTTTTTGTTTGTCAGCGACACCACTCGTTTTACCGTGATGCCGGTTAATAGTTGCTGCTGGAAACCCGTCGACTGATCTCCGGCGTGTGGCCACACCTGCCCTTTTACAGGCGTTTATAGGAAAAGATCTTTAGAGCCATGCCCTTTATCGACATGGCAATAGATCTTAATCCTCATCAGTTACCTCGATGACTTCATACTCATCATCGGGCTTAAGAACTACTCTGTGGCTAAGGAACTTCTCCACATCAAACCAGTTCTTTTGGTCTGCATCCGCTGTGTACTTGTAGTTCGGATGCTGCGTAAGATCATATTTGTCTGACAGGAAAGGTCTTACGCCCCTTACCTGCACAATGCACTTCGAGCCATCCATTACGGAAAGCTCATCAATTGACATAAGGTCATGACCAAGCTTCTGGTAATTCATGTTGTAGCTTGGCTGACTTCCCCTGGACTCTCCCGTGTTGTACATGTCAATGGTCTCTTTGCCCAAAGTAGCATTGATATCTTTGAGCGTGGACTGCTCGGATCCGCCAAGAAATATCTGCGAATCGCAGTTTGCACAGATGGTCTCCGCGTTATCCTTGTATATCGCCTTCAGCTGTGACTTTGCCTGGAGCACCAGCGCTGCTGATATCTCACGGCTTCGGATGGTCGCCATAAGTTTCTCCAGGTTAGGTATCTGGCCGATATTCGCCGCCTCATCAATGAGGCAGCGAACGTGTACAGGGAGCTTTCCCCCATACACATCATCAGCCTTTTCACAAAGGAGGTTAAACAATTGGCTGTAGATGATACTGATAAGAAAGTTGAAAGTACTGTCCGTATCAGACATGATAAGGAACAGGATTGTCTTCTTATCCCCCAGCGTATCAAGCTCCAGCTCGTCATAACTCATAACTTCACGAACCTGCTCTATATCAAAGCAAGCAAGCCTTGCACCGCATGAAACCAAAATAGATTTCGCTGTCTTACCGGCGGCAAGTTTATATTTGTTGTACTGCCTTACTGCAAAGTGATCAGGATTCTTTTTCTCAAGCCTTGAAAACAGGATATCCACTGCATTCTGGAACGTTTCATCGTCTTCCCTTACCTCCATGGAATTAATCATTTCAACAAGTGTATTGAAATTTCTCTCTTCCTCAGGAGCCTCATAATAGATCAAGCCGATAAGTGCTGTATAAAGCAGTTTCTCGGCTTTCTCCCAGAACGGATCTCCGGGAGTACCCTCACCCTTGGTATTTGCCATGAGTGTTGTTACAAGCTTCAATATGTCAGACTCCGAATGGATATATTGGAACGGATTGAAATGCATGCTTTTCTTAAAATTCACAGTGTTGAATATCTTTATCCTGTATCCAGCCTGAACAAAAGCATTTCCCACTTCATTGATGACGGTTCCCTTGGGATCAGTCAAAACGTAGGAACTGTGGAACTGTAAAAGATTCGGCTTTATAAAAAACCTTGTCTTACCAGAACCGGAACCACCAACTACAAGGACGTTTTTATTCCTTGCGAGTTTAGGATCCTTTGGCCGGTTGTTCATGGTAATGCGTTCTGTCTGTGACAGGATCACATTATTTGCAAACACTGGGTCCTCAAATGGCTCTATGTCCTCCTGTTTTCCCCATCGTGCTGATCCATACTCTTTTCCGTGACGAAAGTTTTTGGCATTCTTGCTTTTGATATAGACTGCAAGCCGCAGCCCTGCTCCAAAAGCTATGCCAACGCAAAGGTCAAACGGATGAAGACTTGGAAGCATATTTGCAAATGCCTTACTTAATCCGCCATACAGGACAAGTCCCTGGACTTTCTCAGACATATTGCTTCCCCATGCTATTCTCCATGCTTCACCAAGGTTGGTACAGAAAAGTCCCACAGCAACATACGGGATATTAAGGATAATTTTCTTCTTCAGCTTTCTGTTCATCTGACTTTCTCCTTATATCTCGTCTTTTCTTTGCGAGGCTTCTTTGAGATTTCTTCCTTAAGCTTACGGAGCTGCTGCACAAGACTGGGTTTTTCTTTCTTCTGTCCTCTTTTTACAATCTCTGCAGAATACTCTTTTACCACAGCTGTAATGGCATCCATGTCCTTAGCCTTGAAAAAGCACATATAACGTGGCGGATCTGCTGTCTTGTCTTTTACAATCGCAAAATCCACTCCGTATTTGTTAGCAATTTTCTTGAAAGTTCCGATGCTCTCACCGCTTACTTCCATGCTTGAAGCACCCTGCCCCTGTTTAATAAGTTCCTTTACCGTCTGCTTACCTTCTTTCGGAGCATTATGTCTCTTTTCATGGTTCCTCATATAGATCTTTATTCCCTTTATGAGGCCACTCCCGGAAACTCTGGCAACATTTATCACAAACCTTATGGCTTCCTTTGAAGTCTCACCATTATTCATAGGCAGTTACCTCATGCAGCTTCGCCATAGTCATGTTCAAGCGGAAATGCTTTAAAGCTGACTGATGCGCAGCTCAGCTTTACAAGACTCCTCTCAAACAGAGTTCTTATCGCCTTTATGTCCAAATCTGAAAGTTCCTTTATCCTGGAATCTCTGCCCGTCTTCATAAACACGGCACTTCCCACAAGGTAGTTTCCAAACTCCGTATATACTATGGCTTTGCTTGAAAATACCATTGCATAATCATCACAAAGCGAATATGCCAATCCATCATCACCCAGAGCCTCCAGCATCCTATCCAACTCTCGGGTACTCACTGTACGAAAATTACTATCCGTTCCTACCACAAGAGCCATTGGATTACTGATATCGCTCTTTATTTTTCTTGTGTTCCCCGGAAACTGGATTATCTTGTCATTGACCGGATCCAGCTCTATCTGTATTTTTAGCTCTTCCATCTTTAAGCCGCCTTTCTTGAATTTCTGTGTTCGTCCAAGATCTTAGCCATGCATGGATAGCAGAATGGTTTTCCTGTTCCATATGAACAAGGCGTTTTACAATTCTGCGGCTTGATCCCTCCCTGCGGAATTGGATTCAAATCCCTGCAGCTAAACCTTGAACAGTTCAGCGCTTTTCGCTCCTGAGCCTTCCTTTTGTTGGCTCTCTGACGTTCTCTGCCTTTACTCATCCTCTTCTCTCCCCGTTCTTAGAAAATGTCTTTAAAAACAGCGCCAGGCTTAGTGTGCACATCAGCCCGGCGCCGTTATCTTATTCCCATATTAGTGAATGGTTTTATCAGAGTGCTGCTTCACCCTTTGTCTTAGTGCCGATCTCAGCAGCATCCTTGTGAGGTGTCTTTGCCGCCTCATCCTTGGCTGCCTTAAGGTCTCCAAGAAGTGACTTTTTCTCAGAAGCTTCGTGGATCTTTGTCTCCTTTTCAGCCTGACGCTCTACAAACTTCTCACCAAGCTCAAATACCTTGTCCTGAGCATCGTAGTGATATACGTTGTCTGTGAGCTGGTCTGCAGGATCCACAGTTGTGGCATTTACCTCTTTTACCATGTTCTCAAGGCTCTTGAGGTCAAAGTTGCCATTGTCAGGGATGATCAAAAGCTCATGGATAGAGCTGGGCAAAATGAAGAAGCTCTGACCTCCAACTCTTTCAGAAGCCTTGTCCATGAAATCCTCATAAGCCAGAACTCCGGCTCCGTGAACGTTTCCTTCTACAGATGCAACAAACATCTGCTCCTGTTCAGGTGGAATGTTAAGACCAAGCATCTCAAGGTCCTCAACTCCCATCTGCTTAGCAAGTACTTCTGCCATTCCCTCGATAACGAGAGGTCTGATCTCAGGAGCATTCTTCACGGCATCTTCATGGAGCTGGTCTGCAGTGATTCCGTAATTATCAATCATCTGATTTGTCACAAGGATTGTTCCTGTGCCCTGGGCTGTATCTCCGATCACGAAGCGATAAACCACTGACATGTCCTCAATATCCTTATGAGGAACAGTCTCAAGCAGGTCCGCATTTCTGTCTTTGGAAACAACCTCCATGGCAAGTGAATCCTTCATCTTGCTGTAATCACTGAATGCATCCACATCAAACTCAGGTCTGGACTTAAGAGCGTTGTCCGCCATATCAGCAGCTCCCTCTACAATAGAATCGTAAGATCTTCCGTCCTCATACTCCTTGTAAAGAGCTGTTGCGTTAAGATTTACTCCGATGATGCTGTCCTCCGGCTTTACAGTGATTGCCTCGTAGGTCTCGTTCATCTTATCTACAGTTCTGGTCTCTACCAGTGTGTCTCCACCGTTTCTTGCATCAAGCGCTTCCTTAACGTCCCTTACCAGATTCTCTTTAAATGTTTCAAAATCCATGTTGTTTTCCTCTCTCTTTTCAATAATTATTGACACGAAAAAAGCACCGGTCATGACGCATTCATCACAACACAGTGCCGGAACAAAAAACATATTCTTTTGCAAAAGAAAACGCCTCGTGGTTCGGACTTCATTTCTGTAATCCGTATCACTTGGCGCATTATAATAATATCATGCCTGAAATCGATTGAAAAGTGACGAGAGGGGTAAACTTGGGGTAATATCAGGGTAAACTTGGGGTAAAGTTGAGGTAAACTTTTCAAAATTTTTTCACCTATCTTCCATAATCCAAGAAATAGAATTTCAATTACGATAATTTTTTATTCAAAACCTCTTTACATTACTTTTTCATTTTGATAAATTGTTACCTGCGTCAATTCACAGGCGCGGTTATTACAATCGTAATAATCTTCATTCCACTTTTATTACAGTATACAGACGCACGCTATTACTGTGCGCAAGAAAGGAATTTTTATGTTTACATTCGAAGATCTGCAGGCAATGCAGTACACCTATTTTGTACCCTATTCAAAACACAACCTTAAGTCAGGCAGAATCAATTATGATCCCATGCAGCAGTACTTCACTGTTCTGTCTAAAGAAGGCAAGAGCATGGAGCTTCAATCCAACAATACCGGTCACTGCTGGAAGCTTGTATATGAATATGGCGGCTACACCTTTTACCACAAGCATCATATCGAAGAGGAATACCACTACCAGACTGATCTTGGCACTCTATACGATACTATCCTCTACATTGTTGGCCACGACGAATACCAGATGAGAAACCGGAATACCATCAGCGTTGATGAGGAAAAAAGAAGCGATTCATACTTCTGGAGACTGATTGATACTTATGGAATTGTGGCATAAAGAAAGGCTCCAATAGATTCACATCCATTGAAGCCCTATTATACTAAGTATTATTATCGTCCAAACAATTCATTAAACTCTGGCAATACCCCAAGCTTTTCTTCCAAAAGAGCTGCTCCCTTTCTAGAACAAGCACACTCCTTTATATATGCATATTCTTCGCCATGTCCTGAAAAGATATTATCTGGAAGTTCAACTTCCTTATCTTTGTCTTTTTCATCATAATTCTTGACTATATCGACAAAAGCTTTAAGTGGGACATCATCTTCTAGGAACATCAAAGCCCGCATCACAGAATTTGCCAGTCCAAAATACTCCATATTATTTTTCGTATCTTTAAGTGTTTCTATCCCTGCTTGCATAATGTCTGCAACATCTTCCATATCCTCTACATTTGAATTAGCCTTATCTTGAGATTCACTGTATCTATTCTCAAAGATTTCGCTCAATTTTTCATTACGTTTTTCTATTACAGAACGAAAAGCAGCAGTGTAATGCTCTGCATCCAGATCAGAAAATTCAGCATTTTCAAGCCCTTCATAGAACTTTATGAACAAGTCTTTCCACATATTCTTTTCATTATTGTATCTTTCATCTTCTGTATCTCCAGCCTCTTTGAAGTATTGATAAGTCTCGCTAATACGCTCAAGGATTTCTTTACTTGTTCTCATCTACGTCTCCTTTAATGATGGAGGGCGGGATTTAATCCCCCCTCCTAGGCAACTGATACAGGCCAATGTTAGGAGTCGCCCGAATCAGTTCACTATCAACTAATAGATAATAATGAAAACTATCAAAAACAGTTTCAGCAATACTCTCTCGATTACAGTATAGCGTTGCTTTCTTTCAAATCCGTAACCATTTCCTAAAAAAAATATAAATATCAAAAGTAACTTAATGTCTCCTGAAAGCCTTTGCAACCAATAATTTATGAAGCTATTGCCTTAATTACTCCAGCCACTCCGCCAATAACACCACCGATAACAGCGCCAACTATCATTCCAGGGATTCCAAGTAAATCACCGCCTATATCACAGCCCGTGTCCATACCTTCGCCAAGACAGTCTACAACAATATCTCCAAAATCCTTTTTCAGACTTTCAGAATATTTGACATCCTCATTGTAGGCCCAATTAGCGCTATCATTGTTTAGATTTTCAGCGATAGTCAGCCTCTTTGCCTTTGGCGCCGCCTTTACAATGTGGTAGAGAAGCTTTGTAAGATTGTAAGGCTTTCTCTGAACTCCATTCTCTGAATATCCTGCGCAGTAACATACAGGCTTAAGGTCAAGACCAGTGTTTTCTTTGATTCTTGCTCTGACAGACGCTGCCTTTTTCTTCAAAAACGTTTCAAGTACATCATCCGGCTTGTTATTCTCAGAATCCCAATGTGTGCCCTTCATAGCTATATCTGACTGGTTCAATGCGATTACAATTTTCTTACTTGCCAGGTCTCCAAATTCAGGAATGAGGATATCATTTATGATAGTGTAGTAGTTTCCAAGATCCTTTGAAGATGCATCTACAACCATGATTACCAAATCAATAAGCTGCTCACCTTCAGAATCTTTTTCCTGAAGTTTCAGGAGAATCTCATCAGCTATTTCCTGATCCTTATCAACTCCATCACCTAAGCCAGGTGTATCCCAAACGGTAAGATTATCAAGCTGGAACTCTGTAACCTTTCTTGTCTCCGGATCAACGCCCTCGCCCACCTTTGCTACACTCATATCAAAGAGTGCATTTACTGTAGAGCTCTTACCGCTGCCAGTTGCACCTACAAGCATTACATTCAGCTGTTGATTCTTAAGCTTAGCCAGCTTCTTTAACTTTCTCTTCTTTGCTTCATCTGATATATCCATTGATTTGATTTCTTCCTCTATCAGTGAATATATGCTCTTTTTAGTTTCTGTAGTGGATGTGCCACTTGTAGTTGAAGTAGTAGCCATCTCTTCTGAATTCATGTTCTCCGTATTCATGATTCCCTCCTCGTTATAATCTTGCAAGCACTTCTTTTCAGTGATTATCGTGCTTTAACTGTGTTTCATATATGAAGGATAACAAACAAGGCAGACAGAATTAGTCCACACAAAATAGATTTTTTGTACCTCATTAAACCTTATTAAGCATATGAAATCTTCCTACCCTTCCTCGCTACTGAAACAGTCTTATTCCGTCCGAGCCAAAACGATTTCCATAAATCCTCGACTTGAGAAGACTCCTTCAATCCCGTTTTGCACCACAACGCGAAATGCTCGCAATTATTAAACGCAAGATTATACTTAGTTTCACCAATTCTTGATTTTGCTCTCTCAACCGTTTCCTTTGCAGAATAAAGATGATATCCCTTCAAATTCCTCATAGCCGCTTTCAATCCCGGAATAAGATTCACTGTTTCATATGCATTCCTATTATCAATATCATTGAGATTTACACATTCATGTACAGGATCTGAACCGTCCTCAGGGAAATGTATAATTTCATAACACGTATCTGTCTTAAGAAATTCTGAAAAATCTGCCTTATGTATATTACAAGCTCCAGCTATTCCATCTTTTTCTTCTTGCGCAAAGTGTATGACTTTACCGTATCCTATATAAACAGCATAGTGTGAGTAAATACCGCCATACCTCTGAACTGCTAATATATCGCCTTTTTTGCATCCCTTCCAAGGTTTTATTACTTTTTCCAAGATATTAACCATTTCTTCGTGTGATCCCCACGCAACTCTGATACCATTTCCGTTAATTATTCTTGAATGGCCTGTAATACTGTTTCTTTGAAGTTTTATACCTTTATTTGACTGCACAGTTTCCCAAAAAATTTCTTTGTCCATGACTTTCAAAGGCAAATTCAAATTCAGTCTTTTGCCTCCATTCCCATGTTCAAGCAAGCTTTCATATATCATAAGCATCCCTCACCATGTATCTAAACAATTTATATGTATCTATAGTCAGAGTAACAAACCCCAAAGACACATTTTGTCTATTTCCAATCACTTCAAAAAAAGAGAATGGCACTTAGCCATCCTCCTTTTTGTACATATTCATCAACTCTGCACAACCTTGATAATTCAGCTTATAATAGTCAGCTTTAGACAATAAATTGACATAACAGGTTTCATACATTAATTCAATGTTGCATATAAGCGGCCTATTGTAATATATAGAGCACATAGAATCTTCCAAATAAATGCACGTTCCATCACCTCTATCGTACTCTCTTAGTGCTTCAATATGGTCAATATGTCTGCAGCATTCTCCACACTTTAAGCACCTAAACTCTGTTTTATCATTCTTTTTCATCATCTTTTTTATTCAAAGCTTCTGAAATATCAGATGCAACCACCTCAGATTCTTTCGTAAGATCCCCTTCTTCTGTCAATATTGGAGTATCCAAGACTGCCTTTATAGTACCCGCAACAGATGCAGCTGCTGCAACTGCCTTCTTAGACTCCATAGTGTATTCTTTATAATCCGTGCCCTCTTCTTCAACTATACTTTCCATTTTAAATATAAGTGGTAAGTAATAAGAATCTAAGCGAGTCAACAGATTATAGAACATGTATGTTCTTCTTCGTATTGCATCACACTGTACTGAAGCAGTACTTAATTGTTCACATATTTCATCTGCCTTTGCACTATTAGCATATGCATTGTCCAAGTTTGCGCTTGCTTTAGCACCTGTTATAAAGCCCATAACCAAAAGTGCTGGCCCCGCAACTAATCCACCTAATACAGCTGTTCCGCCAGCTATTCCAAGTCCACCAGCGGCCAATGATCCGCCCCCGAAAAATGCGAGTGTAGCATTTGTAGCTGCAGCCCCACTTAGTGAAGCAATAGCCGTGCCCGTGGATGCAGTAGCAAACGTTGTAGCTGCACCATAAGCTCCAAAAGCAGCCATAGCTCCACCGGCTGCACCAGCAACACTTCCTCCGACAAAGGATGCTGCAAAATTCTCCATTTGCCTCAAATCAGTAAAGGTCTTTTGATCAATATGAAGCTTATTAAGCTCGCTCAGTCCTTCTGATTCAGCAAAATCAACATTCTTTATTTTTTCAAATGATTCCAGAAATTCTTTTATACTATTATTCAGAACAAACAGCTTCAGTTCTCCTAATTTATCCAAAGAGACTCCAACAGCTTTCCTTTCAGCATCAAGTCGCTCTTTAGCGTCTTCTATGCGTTCATTTGCTCTCTCATTAATGCTTTTTGCATTAGAATTATCCATGCCAGCTTTAATTGTTTTTCCAATTCCAAGTGCTCCTGTAGCAGCCGCAGCTCCAATAAATAAAAGTGGTAATGGCATATTAGCAACCTCCTTTACAGTGTAATAAGCTCTTTCATGCTATTATTGATTACTCCTCGGCGATCCTCCAATTCGTTTACAATAGCCTCAATTGCAGCATACGGTTTTGAAGTGCCTTTTATCCATTTAATCTCATTATCTATTGCAAATATAGCTTTTATTGTATTTTCCATTTCAAGAAAAACACTTTTATCAACATTCATTCTTCTAACAACATACTTTACAAGCTTTCTCTCCTCGCTTGTATACTTTCCATCACTAAACGCAATTGTAAGCAGGTTCCAAACAACAACTCTGTTGCTAACTTTAGATGAGAAGAAATCAAATGAAGATGATGAACCAGAATTATCAATCGCATTGCTTACTCCTTCTTGAACTACATCGTAGTATTCATCTTCATCAATAACTTTTTTCAACTGTTCCTGACATTCAGACACTATTTTCTCTTTATAATCACTAAAAGAAGCATCCATTTCATTCGCTATTGCATCAAACTTTCCCTCTTCAGCCTGGCAAACCTCTCCATCCACCGCCATTAAATAATAAATAATTTTAATAGCATCCTCCTTCGATATCTTTACATTTTCTGACATATAATACCTCCTTTAAAGTTTAAGTGGTGTGTCCGACCCCATTAAGTCATCAAATTCATCAAAAGTGCTAAACTGAACCTCCTTCCCAAGTATCCTTTGTATTTCAACATTTCCCTTTATAAATCCATCTACATCATTTTCAATAATTGCCTTGTCCATCATGCCAAAGCCTTCATTAAATGTTTGTATATTTTCAGACAAGTATTTTTCGACCATACTATTCATTTCTTCCCTATACTGTCTGATGAGCTTTATGGCCTCCTCACATTCGGCCTCAATTATTATCCTATTCTCATGAGCTAGTTTTGCGTCTTTTAAAGAAGACGATAATTCTTGATAAACAGCCACAGCCGCTGCATATCCAAATGTAGCACCTGCTATACCTCCAATTACGCCAAGAATTGCTGGGGCTGTACTTGGAACCACCGCTATTCCAATAGATGAGAACATACATGCTCCGATCTCGCCAACTCCATTCTCGCCCAGCTCTTCTATGCACTCAGAGCCATCTATCTCCCCTGAGATATACCTTTTCATTGTTTTCCCTACAGAAATTGTAGTCGTCACAAGTCCTGATGCGAGATTAGTTTTTGCTAAACTTCTTACGTATGAAGACCCCGCATTCTGCATCATTCCCTTAACTGTAGAACCTACAAAAGCTGTTGCATAACTAGTCGCAGCCCCTTTCCCCGTATCCAAAACCACGCTTTGAGCAGCCTCGCCTGGATCCTTTTCACCTTTTGCACATGCAACGACATTTTTAATAATTGAGATTGACCCACCTATAGCTGCTCCATACTTTGCTTGTTCCACTCCAGCTTTATGGGATATTTTGACAATATCTTTTGCCGTTGACAATTCAGGATGAAGCCTCGCCTCTATAGCTTCTTCTCGAGTAACTCCTGACTTTCTGAGATTCTTTTTGATTTTCTCATACTTTTCTATTTGTTCCCGCTTAGCATTTGCTAGATCCGAATTTCCCTTTTTTTCGGCGTTTTCAAGCTGCTTTTTTAATGAATCTATTCTTTGATCAATGATTCCTTTACTACCATTAACCCCCATCAGGGCTTCATAGTCATCATCTGCAATATCTAAAAAGGCATCAGCGTCGAGGTACTTTTGATATTTTTTACTATTAAGCTTATCTAGTAGTGCATCTGGAGAAGCGCCCACAAATTTCATCTGTGCGCCACTACCAGCAATTATTGATCCATTCTCGTCAACGTCAACTAAATCATAGAGCGGATCATTTACACTTCCCAAATCATCTGTTCTAGATGATCTGACGTTTTCTTTGTTGATTATCCTGTCTGCATTTTTTCGCGCATTAGCCTTTATCTCCGCAGAAAAACCGGCTTGCTGCTTTATATTTTGGGTTTCATAATCAGGATTGACATTATACTCTGATATTTCCTTCAACCCTTTAGTGAGTTTCTTTCCCACCTCATTATCAACTCCTGAATAAGCAACGAAATGCTGCTTATTCGCATTACCAAAACGTTGTACCGTTTCAGCCGCTGCACCTTCAATAACAGACCTCTCTAATCCTTCTTGCAGTCTTTTGTTTTCTTTTGTGTTATCACTTTCTTTTGACACGGCAGCACCTTCTCTCATTTGCGATATTACAATGTTGTTCAGAAATCAAAACTGAATATCAGCCTATTACATTTACCATCTCCCCTTGACTTCTAATCCACATATCTATTCCATTTCCAAAGACCTCCGCCGAAATAATATATTTTCCTCCATCTTCAGATATTATCTTTGCAGTAGGTAGTCTATCCAAGATGGCTTCAACAGATTTACCAGTATATTCAAACTTAAGCCGCCTAAGTTTTCCACCATACATAAACTGCACCCTTTTTCTAAACTCTCCTTCCTCAAATCTAGTTCTATAAGGAACAGTGAAGTGCTCATCCAATATCTTTAAATTCTTAATCTTGTCTAGTCTATATATAGTCGGATACATATCATCTGGCTCAGCAAAAACGCTCTTATCGAAATCGTGAAGATTACCCACTAGATAAAAATAGTACTCGGAAAACATAATTGCGTACGGTTCAAGTGTTCTATGTTTAACTGTATGCCCTTCTACCCCCATATAATCAAATTGCACCAACCGCTTTTCATTTGTTGCAACCCCAAGGTTCCACATTTTATCTAGGAAATGTTTATTATGTCTAGGAGCTACATAATGGAATTTTTCATTGCTGATAAGATCATTAACCATCTTCTGATTCTTCTTTGGCACGCAACAATCCAAAAGCTTATCAAGAATCATGTTCATATCATCTTTTCTGAATGCC
This sequence comes from Butyrivibrio sp. AD3002, assembly GCF_000420905.1. Taxonomy (NCBI): domain Bacteria; kingdom Bacillati; phylum Bacillota; class Clostridia; order Lachnospirales; family Lachnospiraceae; genus Butyrivibrio; species Butyrivibrio sp. AD3002. The sequence goes on from NZ_ATVV01000017.1 coordinate 50,175, forward strand.
CTACTATCCAGAAGAATTTTGCAAATCGCCAAGACCTCATCATTGGTGAACTTCATCTTATTAGTCTGCTCAAGCCTAAATCCTTTCTGTTTAGCATCGTAAATAAGATCATTTTCCACGCCAGTTTCAATTGTACTTTCCTCGATAAAGCTGCGGATATCCGCAAGATCACGCTGAATAGACCTAGCATCAACACCATATTTCTCAGCCATCTCAGCCTTGTTAATGACCTTTCCATTAACAAGTTCCGTGTAGATGCTTAAAATTCGTCTCTCTTTACCAGTATCAGCTTTACTCATCGGTCACCTCTCTATTTCAACCAAGTTTACTGTACCAAAATCGGTAGACGTAATATGTCTGTATCAACGTGTTTATGAAATATTTAGAATTCAGCTTTTTCAGGCTATATCTGAAAAAGCGCCTATGTCTATTCTATCATTTACTAATTATCCGCTTGTAAAATATCTGTAAACTTCTAATAAACATTTTGTCTATCAAGACAAAATCCGTCTATAAAAAAGAGACGCTATGATTTCAAATAGCGTCCCTCAAAAATTACATATAAAAAACATCTCCTCTGGCTTTGAACGGCAACCTACATCCCTGAGGAAGAATAAACGCATGGTCTCTCTTAATATCAAGATGTTCCTCGATCTCTCCATCAGTGATTATAAGTATTGGTCCATCCTTTGGAAAATCCTTAGCATTCTGAAGAAGTGAAACACCTGGCTGAAGCCTTGTACCACCCCTCCCGACAACCTTTACTCTTCCAGCAATCTCATCTGGTGTCATAAATCCCGCATCATAGGCATTAGCATCACAGAACACAACTCTTGCAGCCATTACATCTCTGGAAGAAGCATAGCTAGCTATTGCTCCAAGTGCTTTCCCAATTTCAGAAGGGCTCATGGATCCTGAAGTATCTATCACAACTCCAAATGTACGAGACTTGAGATCTGACTCAAGAACAGTATATCTAGGCCTGGGAATGTCTGGTGTGCTGCTCTGCCTCCTACTTGGATGAGCATAGCTTCTATGCTTCTCAAGTGGTCTGATATGTGCATTGAACCACTCAGCCAGTTTTACATCCCACGGAATGGGCGGCACAGCCAGCGCTCGTATTTCTTCAGCAAGCCCCGCAGGAATAAAGCCTCTTCCTCTCCTCATTTCCTCATATTCAAGCCCTTGAGAAAGAGCATTCCTATAAAACTCATCCAAAGATACTCCTCTTGATGCAGATGCTCTCATTCTACCAAGAATATCGCCTTTACCATTTCCTCTAAAAGTATTCTGCTTCAGATATGTCCTCATATCTCCAACAATAAGATCATAAACTTCCTCTGCAGACTTATTCTTAAGACTAACGTCATACAGAACATCTGCAGGCATAACTCCCACTTTCATCTCATATAACCAGCCGTTAATTACATAGTCTGTTGCAATATTCCATAAATAGTGGTCACGACCCTCACACCTCTGGTGATGCATAAGTGCCGCATGAAGGAATTCATGTGCGAGAACAAACTTCCACTCTTCCTCTGACAAATGAGCAGATGGGTTAATATATATTTCTCCTTCCCACGCATCCACTGCAGCAACTCTTATATCATTTTCATGACAGATACTTATATCCTCAACGATTTTAAATGATGCTGCCAAGGCTCCCAGCAGAGGGAAACAATTAACAAACCATTCTGCAGCTCTTTTGCCTACACTGTAACCTGTATTATCATCTTCAAGCCCTGATGCTCTAAACACTGCTCCTCTCACAGCACATGCAATAGTCACCGCAAAATCTGCCGTATATTCATTTCTGGTCTGACGGCCCCATCTATCAATTTTGTATTCAATTGGCTTTTCAAGCCCTACCATATCCATTGAATCAGATGACGCCACTCCGTACAAATGGTTATCTTCATCCCATCCTTCTCTAACCAGATAATCATATATTTTTAATTCATCAGTCATAATGCTCTGTGGAATCATTCCAACCGGTGATGGCCCTATAGGATCTCCAAACTTCACATCATGTAGAAACTTATCTACATAGATGTCGCAGGCAATATTCCAAAGCTTAGGATTGAATGATGCTTTCTTTACTTTATTTCCCTCAAAGTCTTCTTCATAATAGCCAGGCACCTTTTCAAGGTCATAATGCCCGAAGCAATTATGGAGCAGACAGTGAGCTATAGCATAAGCCCACTGTCTAGGACTCAGAGCACACTCTTTATTTATCAAAACTTCACCATTTGAATATGAGCATGCTGCAGTCTTTTTTCCTAACTTCTCTCTCCCACAAATCCCAACCTGACGATAAGCAAACAAACCAAAAATCTTACTGCTTGTTACGATATCGTATCCAGCTCGGAGTTGCTTTTCATTTTGACTTATCTTTTTCTCAAGCTGTTTTGCCATTATCCTTTTTCTCCTGTGCTACAAGCCTTGGGAGATCTCTTACTATTTCAATCATGAACCAGTCAGGAAGCACCTTGCCGTCTTCATCAGAAACAACCATCTGTGCAAGTTCATAGTTTATCTTTGCAAGATCCTTTATAAGAGCCTTTGCTCTGTGTGCAAGATACTGTGTTTCCTTGTCAAGCGCGGTCTTCTGATCAGGAAAATCATGGAGGAGCTGTGCCCTGAAAGACTGAGCAAGAAAATAAAGTACATCCCTGTCCTCAGGCTTTTCAGGCCATCTTGCTTCCCCCTTGATAATATCTGAAAGAAGGTATCTATTGCTCATCTGCTTAATGAAAGCAGCAAACATTCCGGCATGTGATGCTGAAATGCTGCCATATGCAAGCATTCTTACTGTTGAGTCTGAAATCTCCTTTTCGCCTGCACCAAATTCTTTAAGTGCATCGCTCAGCATATGCCATGATCTTGGTGTTGAAAATGGTTCCTCTGTCTTTGGAGGCTCTGAGAAAAGATGATCCGGTCTCTGGTTAATATAGTCAGTAACCCAAGGATGGATTCCATTCTCATAAGCCCATGAAAGCCAGTTCTTTACATCAGGCTTAAGCTGAACATGAAACATTCTGTTAATAAGCGCACTGGACATTGTCTTAACTATTGCAGAGTCCTGTGTTCGGTTTCCAGCTCCGATAACAATGCTGCCCTCAGGAAGGTGATATTCTCCAATCCTTCTCTCATAGATAAGGCTGTAAAATGCTTTCTGTACTTCCTGTGAGCATGCATTGAGCTCATCAAGAAAGAGTACATATGGCTCCTTCCTTGCAATCATTTTAGGTGGAAGGAATTCAGATGTGTCGCCTTTTATCTGTGGAATGCCGATTATGTCCTCAGGCGCTAGTTGGCTACCAAGAAGTGATATACATTCAAGTCCCACTTCCACGGCAAACTCTTCTACAAGAGCAGACTTTCCGATTCCAGGTGCGCCCCATATAAAAACTGGGCGGCTTGGTGCTATGTTAAGCAATATGTCCAGTAATTCTGATTGATTAACTGTTACTGGTAAATTCATAAAGTATCTTTCTCCTCTTTTTCTTTTGCGAAGGTTAGGTTAAACTCTTCACCTTCATAAATACGTATAGGGTTTCCACGCACTATCTGTGCATGTTTGCTCCAGGCATCGTTTTTCTGCCTGTCCTTACTTGTTACATTCATTTCTTTAAGCACTGTAGAGAGCTTTTTCAGAGCATCCTGCTTATTTGCGAACTGAGAACGTTCTCTTGTAGACGAAACAGTGATTCCTGTAGGCAGATGTATGATTCTTACGCCTGTCTCTACTTTATTTACATTCTGTCCACCAGGACCACCACTATGGAACTTCTCTATTCTTATCACATCAGTAGTGAGTTTTTCGCCGATTTCTTCTACTTCAGGGATTATACTCACGTCAACAAACCAGTTTTTTCGTTTATGTCCCGGCCTGTACTTGCTCTTACATGTCCACTGTATTGTCCCTTCAAGCTCTGAAAGATCCCGCTCTGATGAAAATATTATTGATGAAAACGCTCCTTCTACCTCTCCTTTCACTGACGTTATCATCTCGATATCAGAAAATTCTCTTTCCAATGCCTTATATATTCCTCCGACTGCGGCCCTGCATTCAACGGGTCCCATTCCGGAGCTTATCTGTAGTATCATTCTTCTTTTTCCTCTTCTTTTTAGCTATACTCTCGTTAATCTTTTTGATTTGTCCTCTTGTCTTTGTAGTATCATGCTCGTTTAGTTCAAGCTTTTTCTTTTTAGGAAATACCTTGGGAGCCTCAGGCTTTCTGGCTGCCTCATACAGTTCCTTCTGTCTGTGAAGTGATGGATCATAAAACATAAATCCATAGCAGTATGCAGCTTTATAGCTGTGAAATAAGCGTGTTGAAAGCTCATATGTCAGAAAGATATCATAAGGTGGATATTCTCCACATTTTATGAATTCCAACTCCAGATTTCTATCTGCAAGCTTTCTGAGATTCTCATAACCAGAAAGAAAAGCAAATTTATCCATTGCCACAATCCATGTGTCAAACTGGTCTTTTTCGTATCCTACGCAAGTCTTTTCGCGCTTATCCATTACTTTGTAATAATTATCCTTGTATTCCTGTGCAAATAAATCGATTCTATCCCTGTCATAATAAAACTCGTATGATTCCGGTGGCATCTTGCTGATCATCTGTCTGTATTTTTTCCAATCCGCAGTATGCAAACCTGACTTATTGCAGGTAAATACCACATCATGTCTATAATCCCAGAACTTCTCATAGAGCTTCTCGTTCTTTTTGATAGGAAAATAAACTATTTTCATCTCATCAAAAGTCAGTATGGCACAGGTATACATGAGTGCATATAAAGCTCTCCTGTCTCCAATAAGCTCATTACCCCAATCAAGTCCAATAGTGTTCCATTGCAAAACATCTATATCCCGTGGGACAAGAATGGTATGCTCTGCTTTTCCCAAGCGGCAATGATACTTATCAAACTTTATTTTCAAGCATTGCCTCCTTTGTAGTTATAAACAGGCTTAAGGATTCTACTAATCTCTACAGTATCCTTTACTGCTTCCTTGATGTAATCCACTCCCCTGTAGGCAAAAGGTGCCTCATCCAATGTATCCTTACTAATGCAACTAGAGTAAATTCCCTTCATTGAAGCCTTAAACTCAGATACTGTATGAGTATTAACAGTCTCATCTCTTGATGTAATTCTTCCGGATCCATGAGGTGCTGAATTGTTCCATTCTGCATTTCCTTTACCTCTTCCAAGAATTACACCATCTCTCATGTTGATAGGGATTATCACATCTTCGTTTTCCTTGGCAGAGATAGCTCCTTTTCTTAGAATTGGAACAATCTCGCTAAAATCAACATAGTTATGAATGCAAGTGATTACTTCCTTCTCCTTCCATTTCATACTCTTTATGATTTCTGAAGCAATAACCTTGCGGTTTAGCTCAGCGTACTCCTGAACTACAGAAAGATCATTGAGATAATCCTCCATAAGCTGACCTGAAAGATATGTCATTTCGTATGGCACATCTGTAATCCCTTGTTCTTTAAGCACCTTCTGACCGGCAGCCATGTAGTATTCAGCAACTTCTTTTCCAAGATGTCTGCTACCGGTGTGGATAATCATGTATGTTTCCTTGCTATCATCCTGATCAAGCTCGATAAAGTGGTTACCACCGCCAAGTGTACCAATGCTTAAAAGAGCCTTATCACTGCGGATGTGCTTATAGCAACAGAGCCTACTAAGATCAATATCCGCATCCCTATGCACTGTGTTTCTCACCTTGAAGCCAACAGGAACGTTATCTCTTATAACTGTGTCGAGCTTCTGGTAATCGTTGCGGATCTTGCCAACTTTCACTGCCAGCATCCCACATCCAATGTCGATGCCCACAAGTGAAGGAAGGATTCTCTCTCCGATAGTCATGGTAAGTCCAATAGGTCCTACCTTTCCGGGATGTACATCAGGCATTACTCGGATCACAGAGTCCTCGGATGCCTTGTTATCGCAAATCATCTGCACCTGAGCAAGGGCATACTGGTCTACATCTGAACCTTCCAGTTCTTGGTCGCACATAATATGTGCTTCTGTAAATATTCCTTTTATTGGTATCAAAATAAAACCTCCGTAGAAGTGCCATGTGCATTTTGAGCGCACAAAAAACACCTCTTGAATCTTCAGAGGCTTACATCTGTCCTACCATTCCTTTAATCAATGAAAATCTGATTGAATAATCAGTAAAATAGACGGCGGACAATCATGCCTCTGTCATATGTAAAGTTAATAGTTGCAAAAGTCGTCATGTGTTTCATGATCGTCCTCCTTTCTGCTCCTCATGAGCAAGTTGAATTTCTTTGTTACATTTAGCAGTATATCACATTGATTGGACAAATCTAGTCTAGCCTATAAATCTTTTTTATTTTTTTGCAAAATCCTCATAGAATGTCCTTCAAATCCTGTACAAAAACGTCTTTCTTTCGGATTTCCACATACAAAGCAGTTACAGCCTCTTTGTCCAAAAGCTCAGAATACTCATTCAAATTTATAGCCTCTGCAATGCGCCTAAAATCTTGATTCGAATAAGTCTTATCCTTATTTAGTGGCCTATTTCCAACTACATCATATACATTAGTTACCATCCTGCCGAAATGCTTACTTGCAACCACTTCACGCGGCAGCATCAGTATTTCACCAGCAACTATCCTTCTTATAATCCTAGCAGCACATTCTCGCTTTATCACCGCAACATTGTTATTTCTTTCATAAATCTTTTCTATGAATGATCTTAGGTATATTTCTTTGGCATCATCTTCATCTTTAGCAAAAACATCAAAAACACTGTCCACTTCTGAACCAAGATTATCCCCATCAAAATAAATCTCATCATCATTAATACGGTGTTCGATAACATCAGTAAAGCATACGACATAATTCCTCAGCATTTCACCTGCCCTCTACATAACTAGGAAGATATTACGTCATGTCTTGTCCCCAAAATGGATAAGTTCTACAACTGCTACATCATATAGATGAGCCTCAATATAAACATCTACAAATAATTCTGGTGTCAAAACATCCCACACAGCATCGTAATCTACATTTTTGATAATTGCCTCTGTCCTAGACGCTTCTGTATCCACCATATCCGTTTCATCAACGCTATAATACTCACCATCAATGACAATCTCTATATCATAAGAAAAGTCTTTAAGAACAGAATTATTATCTAGGCATTTCATTTTTCCATTTTTATATATACTAGATACAATCTCTCTAATGCATGCCTTTTTCAAGTCTGACGGTGAAGAAAAATAGAATTGTTTTGCTTTCGCAGATAGAAACGCTTCAACAGCCTCTTTTCTGCTCTTGGCCCTTATCTTATACATATTTGAATCGCGATCTCCGGCATACTCGTATGATTCTTCACCTGCAAAGCCGTTAAGATATGCATACCAGCATACAGCATATACTTTTCTTGAGTCATTATTATCATGATAATTCCTCATAGCCTCTTTAAATATATGCTCCACAGAATTGGTCTTGTGACTATCCATTAAATAACCTCTCATGCTGACAGGGACATTATTTCATCAATAATCTTCAATTCTTCAGCTTCTTTTGCAGAAAAATATGTATCCCTCTTTTTCTCTCGTATGTTTAAAAGGTCATCCTTAGTCAAACTAGTACGTTCAACTACAAAGCTCTCTATCATTTCATTAAGATGGTCAGTCTGCTCCCTGTCATCAACCAAATCCTGATACTTTCCTGAGCGCCAGCAGTAGATCTGATGATACATTAAAGTCGCATGCGGACTCATATATCGCTTATGCCCAGATAAAAATATGATAAATGCAGCACTCATAGCATATCCTGTACAATATGTATGGACCGGTGTCTTTGAGCCCATGATGGTGTCTACCAAAAGCCACATATCATAGACGCTGCCGCCAAAGGAATTGAAATATACCTTTATAGGTTTTCTCTTAAAATCCTTTTCCTTATCATCTTTTTCATCATCTTCATGGTTTATCATGGAGATATCATAGGCAATATCAGCGCAATTTCTTGCATTTATCTCACCAAATAGATAGAAGATTCTATCATCCCTTGATGAAAAAATAGCTCTTTTAGCCACCTTATCATCTGTGTTATCACCATCCCAATCACAATAGTCTAACCCTTTATTTGTCTGCATTCTTTTCCCTTTCTGAATCAAGTTCACTAATATTCATTACTGTTACCTTTTTTGTTATGTACTTGGGCAACCAAAACTTAAGCATTCCTGGAAATCCTCTTCGTTCTGGATTAGTAATCTTTAAATCCATCTTTCCTGTCATCTTTGCCACAACCTAATCTCCTTTACAGTTTTTCAGCGACTTTGCGCATTTCCTCACGCCATTCCTCAACTTTTTTACCACCAGTAAACCACTGTTTATCATATTTAGGATGAAGAATATGCAGCCATTCTTCTTTTGCTCTTTCAAACATCTCCGGTGAGCCATTGGCCTTAATATACAATAAGCACTGTCTTACCCATACGATGGCCGCTTCTTTAATAAAAAAAGGTACTCGGACAATGATTTCATCCCTTTCCTTCTCAATGGCTTCGATCTCCATCAATGCAGAACGCTTCCACTTTCTAACATCCACATAAATATAATCTTCATCTAAGTCATTCACCAAATGGGCTTCTAGATCCTCTTCACACTTCTCAGTTGTACACTTCACGGTTAGTACATATAAAACCTTGTATTCCATGGCATGTTTCCTTTCTTGTGGATTCATATTACAAAATACGCAAGACAGAATTCGTCCATGTAATAAAAAAAGACGTGACTTTATTATCACGTCCCTTTTGCTGTAGTTTTAATATATTGTGGGCGTTCATATAGCCACTCCGATGCCGTATCATCTATAATATCGTCCTCTTCCATCAATCTATCACCATCAATCAAATAGTCTTCCGTTAAAGTTCCAATTGATGAAAGCAAAGATTCCGCCAGTAGTGCCTGTTCATCATCCTCCCAATCCCAAAAGCTATAATAAGCCCAGTTCAAAAAATATTTTGCTAAAACAATACTTTTATCAATCCCTTCGCCATAAAACAAGCATTTTCCTAGCTTACAAGAATTGCTACCCTCCTCATAATAATCCATGCCGCCTGTCGTAAAGGCCCTTCTATAACAGTAGACAGCCCATTCTTTCTTCTTATCTACGTAGAGGCCATCGTAGTACATATCGCCTAGTCTTTGCCAAGCAAGGCCTTTTTCTCTTCCATAAACTATTGTATTAACATATCCAACATACGCAGATTTTGTATAGAGTTCTGAACGGTCTCCGCTCTTGTATATTTCTTCCGCAATTTCAAATGCACCAATTATTTCATCATCAATATTTCTAAGCATTTCATATGATGTAGGTCCAGGATTGGCATTATAATACCCAAATGCAATCGACATCAGATAGTATTCCCGAGCCTTATCCAGATTCTTTTCACACCCACGTCCGTCGTAATAGCATTTCCCCAAATACTTTATGCTTCCGATATGACCAACTTTCTCAAGTTCTTTAAACATTTCAAAAGCTTTTGTTCTCTGCCCTAAGATATCTGAATCAAAACGTTTGACTGCTCGCAGAAAGTAGTCATCATACGTACTCTTTAGCTTCACAAGCCTCACCTCATTACTTATTATTTACTGTGTAATCATAGTATTTATCCATTATCTCTATAAGATCAGGCTTAAGTCTTTTCTTCCCTTCAAGAAGCACTTCCTCTGGTATACCATAGAACGCCTCTGCCATTCCGCCAGCAATACAAGCCAAGGTATCTGTATCTCCACCTAGAGACACAGCGTTTCTTAGACAATCCTCGTAATCAGTTGACTCCAAAAATGAAATTATAGCTTCTGGTACGCTTCCTTGACACGTTGCATTGAATTCATAGCCCGGTCTAATATCATTACAACTTCGTGATAGATCATAGTGGAATTCTTTTTCTATATATTCTCTGATTTTCTTCTTAGTCGCATTATTCCGAGCCATCCATATTACAGAGGCCGTAGCCTCAGCTCCCTTAATACCCTCAGGATGATTATGCGTAACCACTGCAGACCACTTTGCAACATTTCTAGTCCTTTCTATAGAGTCAAACATCCATCCTACTGGTGAAACCCTCATAGCAGATCCATTACCAAAACTACCATATGGTTGTGGATTCTTACTTAAAATCCATCTGTAGAATAATCCTCCATAGCCGGCATCAATGTACTCAAGTCCCCATTTCTGCATTGATTCAACAAATGCTTTTTCATAAGTGGTCTCATCTGATTCTTTGCCGCAATACAATAATGCTTCAGCAATTGCTATCGTCATAACAGTATCATCTGTAAAACTAGCGTACTTGCTAAATAGTTCAAAGTTCTTATTTCGTTCCCAATGTGCAAATTCATATGGAGATCCAATGATATCTCCTAATATTGCTCCGTACATAATTGCCTCCCGAATTATCACTCTCCGTCATGCCTACAAATATCGTAGTATTCGCAAGTAAGACAGCACTGCTTACAGCCTCTTTTATTTGATAATAGACAGTTGTTAATCCAAAACAGTAATCGTTTCATATCTCTTTCCTTTTCCTTTCAATCCACGCTTACAGTATCAGCCCCCAACTACTTATATGCATATAATAAAAAACGAGGTGGACATAACTAGTCCGCCCCGCAAAAAGTATCAAAATCTTATAATAAATCTGCCATATTGCCAAGCATCTCAATTATGTATTGCTCATCCTCAGTTATCTCAGGAGCATCCCAATCCAAAACAAGAGCTGCGTAAGAAGCAAATGCCTGGAACATCTTCGGATCCTGGACAATAACATCCAGGAAAGCCCTTGCTCTGTTTGCAGCTTTCTTGTTCATTTCTTTCATATCTTCCTGCGAGATTCCATACTTAACATGTGCATCTTCAATTATTTCTCTAAACATATAGTTAGCCAGAGCCTTTGCCCATGCCTTTGTAATATCGGGCTCTTTCACTGCCACCATCTTCAATAGCATAAGATCAGAATTATCATTTGTGTTTTTCATCATTATCCTCCGAATGTCTTTGATAATTCCATGCTATCATTTTCAATTTGCGTTTGGCGCAAGTTTGGGAAATTTATTATATTTTTAAGCTGCTATTGGTTCCTGCCTCTTATGGCAAAGCTCGTACAGTTCAAATGCCAGTTCCTCTGCAGCTTTAAAGTCTTTTATCTTCTGTCCTCTGACCTGCCATAATCTGTATTTATCACAATATATCCCCCAACTGTCATATCTCCCCTTCACAAGCGTTATGTAGACCCCTTTGTATTTCTTACTGTATGTTCCCTTTAGTGGATTATATTTCCAGGGCTTTCTCAGATAATTCTTCTTGCGGAGAAGCTTGTTTTTCAAAACATTCTCAGCCTTTCTTGGATTCTCATAATCCCCAGACATCTTTTCTGCGCACACGCAGCCAACCCTCAGTTCCCTGAAATAGTTATCATGCTTCATGATGTGCACATAGCGGATTTTCTCATTTCCGCACATCTCACACTGCTCATATTCGATTTCATCGCTGGACGAAGTTCCATCCCCAACATCAATTACTCCTTCACACTTCCATCCTTTGTGCGGTACTCCCTTAACATCCCATAAATTCATCGCTATCTCCCCCTCTTCTTCAAGACGCTAGTATATTGCTGAGTTTGTCTGTAATATCTTCTATCGCAACACCCACTGCAACTGCACCAAAAGTCACAAGGAATGCCGCAAAAGAGAATGCAACTCCCATAAACACTGCATCCCACATTTTCATACTAATGTACATCACGATTATTCCCAGCATCAGCAAGTAAAACAGACCAAGAATCAAACAGCCAATCTTGGACAGAAGACCTACCCAACTCTTGATAAAGCACATGATCAAAAATACCGGAAACAATACAATTTTCACTAAAAGCTTTAAGATAAACATAATCAACCCTCCATCAATTCTTGATTTTCAGTTACACCGAAGCCATATTTCATGCCATGATTGACCTCCGCTGTTATCTGAGCAACGTGTGTTGTGGACACGTTATACAGCATTGTCAGCATATATGCCCTTGGATTCTTTGGCACTTCGGTAAGGCTTTTCCAGCTTGCCACAACGTCCTCGAGAAGCATATTATCAAGCTTCATGAGCCTCCCCTTTACCGAGTTGGTTTCCCTTTCTTCACTTCCAACCCATATCTTTGGGCGGTTTGAAGTGAGAACGTCAACCAAAAGGTCCTCTATGCCCCTTATTATCCCTTCATCGTCAGGGAATCTCTCACACAGTACATCAGTCCCAATATCCTCTCTGACATAAGCTCTTGTTGCCTTTTCTTCATCCTCTGATTCCATCCCATCCATCTGCGAAGCCATACTGTTACTGGGATAGATACGGATAAGATTATTATTATAATTATTTTTATTAATATTATTTTTATTACGTCCCAATTCCTGGTACTCTGGAGAACCAAGATCAGTGACTTCCAAGTCCCGATTCTGACCTCGGCGGTTCAATTCCTGGTATTCAGAAACATCCTCTTTTTTGCTTGAATCACAAATTGTGAACTTCTGGGCTTTTTCCAATTTTTGGTTTTCAGACTCATTTGCATCCACGTTATGTTCTGCCTCAACAATCCTCATGACATATATTCGTGATGGTTTGCCCTGCCCCATCTTCACACGCTCTATTAAACCAATCCCTTTTTCAGAATCCAGTTCGTCAAAAAGCTTATATACTGTATTCTTACTTAAGCCTGTTGCCTCATGAACATCTTCCCAATCGTAGAAAACATAGGTTTTTCCTTCCTTATCAACCATGTTATTGATGGCAGAAAGTTTCATTCTGTCCAATAGTAACGCATACAGATATCTTGCATTGACCGATACCTTGTTCAGCACAGGATCACTGTGAAAACATTTGGGAAGTGCCATATAACTGTTTGATATCGGTTCCCTCCCATTAAAATACTCAAATTTCATTTTATTTATTCTCCCCCTTCCTTATTCCAGAGATGCAATTTTTGCACCTCTGGAACAGTTTTCCTCATCCTTGTAAATAAAGTTCTTCACGTAGTACAGATTTGGTTTTCCCTGACCTCTTATACAGATATCAATAATTCCGATATCTTCCAATTGCTTCAGTGCTGTGCTGATTGTTCTTGTTGAAAGTCCTATATCTTTATGCATCTGTTCAAGCGGATATACCACGTAAAGCCTGCCTTCTTCATCCCGCCAGCCATTTCTATTTGCCAGCCTTATCCTTTGTAGTAGGATTCCATATACAACCTTTGCTTCTATAGACAGTGGTTCAAACGCATCGTCAATAAACATAAGCAGTGGAATTTCTACCATGGCATACTGGAATGCCTGTCGTCCGTAATGATAATCAAGTTTCATCTGCCATTTCCTCCTGTTCTTCCTTCCACTTTGCAAGAAGCTCAAGGATAACTTTTTCACGCTCCCTTGAAGGCATATGGGAAGGGAAATACTTATTTAGTTTTCTTTCTGACAATGAGACCTTTCCGTTTGTTTTAGGCTCAGGCAATGCACTGTTCAAAACCTGTATAACTGGGTACTGTTGCATATTTTCAAGATTCTTCTGCGCCTTAAGTGCTTCTATCTGTTCTGGTCTGAGAATGCCATTTTCTTTTCTGTATTCATAAATCCATTGCTGGACTTCCTTATCAAAGAAAGAAATATCATAGCCCATTCCTATTGAAATAACTTTTTCATCAACCATCTGCATAAGTTCAGGAATCAGATCTGTGAGCTTTACATATTTTCTGACCTGCCTATCTCTAAGACCAAATTCTTCACCAACGGCATCGCCAGTCAACTTTCGGCACTCAGTACCAGAAGTATCTTCGAGGTCAGTTCTTCTTCCCTGTCGCTTAACAACATCCATCTTCATTTTCAGTGAGTATGCTCTCTCACTAGGCAAAATCTCTTCTCTTTGTACATTGGAATCAACCATAACTATTACCGATTCATCATCTGTCATTTCCTTTACAATTGCCGGCACAACCTCAAGCCCCGCTAATTTAGCGGCATGCATCCTTCTGTGACCTGAAACCATTTCATAACCGCCCTGGTTGTCTGGTCTTACAAGAACCGGAGACAAAATACCATTAGCCTTGATGCTCTCTACAAGTTCCGCCATCTTATCATCATCAACCACCTTAAAAGGGTGATCTTTAAATGGATGTATCTTATCAATCCTTATTTCTTCTGTACCATCTTTAATTGAAGGAGCTCCAAGAAGCTCATCTACTGATTCAAAATGTATCTTTTCTCTTTTAGCAGCCATATCTAATTACCCCCTTCATGAATTATCTGCGACAAAATCTGTAAGTTCACTGTAGGCACTTGCCACCTTGCCTTTTGGATCATATTCATATATGCTTTTACTCATAGCAGATGTTTCACTTGCTCTGATTGATAGCGGAATCTCTGTAGGAAGGACTCGAAGGCTTTTACCATATACTTCATTAACCTCTGCAATAATTTCCTTAGCATAGTTGGTTCTCTTATCAACCATTGTTAATAGGATTCCCTCAATCTCAAGCTTTGAATTAAGCCTGCGCTTTACTGTATAGATGGTCTTAAGCAGTGCCTGAAGACCCTTTACAGGAAGAAACGCTGCGGCACAGGGTATGAGGCAAGTGTCAGCACAAGCAAGTGCATTTACAGTCATAACACCCAGAGATGGCATGCAATCAATAATGATGTATGAATACTGGTCCTTTATCTGTTCCACATAATCCCTAAGTACCAGTTCTCTGCTCATTACGTTTACAAGTGATACCTCTGCAGCGGATAATCCAATATTTGAAGGAAGAAGATCTACGTTCTCGCTGTGGTGCATGATAGCGAAACCTTCCGGAATATCTTCCTCATTAACAATCTTCTCGATAACATCAACAATAGTGAGTTCAAGGCTGTCAGGATCCTTATATCCCATGCAGATAGAAAGGCTCCCTTGTGGATCGTTATCAATTAAAAGTACCTTATGCCCCTTGTTAGCAAGTCCTATTCCAAGATTCATTGCAGTTGTGGTTTTAGCTACGCCACCTTTCTGATTTGCGATTGCGATTACTTTGCACATACTTTTTTCCTCCCATCTTTTCCATTTTTTCTTAAGTAGTCCTCAAAGATTGCCCTGTTTATGAGAACCTTTTTATGAAGTTTGTAAAAGGCACCGGACCTGTCTGCCACACGAGTAACTGCCCTGTAGCTCATCTTGTAGTAATCGATGGCCATGTTGTAGGTGATAAAACTTCTCTGGGCAAACAGAATATCTTCATCATCAATCTGATCAGAGAACATCCATATTGTTCCGAACATATTCAGCCCTCCCTCTCTTCCAAAACTTTTTTCTCCCGATTACCATTTGTTTGATACATTCCTGCAGGCTGGTGGAATCTCTCAAGGTACTCATCAAAGATGTCTCTGTTGATCAGAACAGTTCCTTCTCTCCTGTAAATCGCTCCTGCCTGGTCTGCCATCTCAAGGATTTTCTTGTGCTCAAGGCTGTAAACAATTTCTGCATCCCTATATCTGAGCCACTTTTTCCTCAAAGTACGCATCACTACTTTTTCCTGGACTATAACTTCCCGGTTAAATGGACTGTTTTTCTCATTCTCATTTTCAAGTTCGCCAACGTAATCACGGTTCTCATCAAAATACGGTCTGTCTTCTTTTTTTCTTTTCATGTATGATGTCCTCCTTATTTTTTATGTGCTGAAGAACCATCCATGAATTAGCCAACAAAAAAGAGCTACTTCTTAGAATTTTGTTTTCTAAAAAGTAGCTCTTATAACCTTTTGTAAAGTTATCGAAAAAAAGTTTTCTGTTTTTAACGGTGCGCCTCTGAGCGCATCTACAAACCTCTAAATTCATCTCCCGTTTGTCAGGAGTTTGTCAAAACATGACTTTGTGTCTCTAAAACCCGCATAAATACTGGATTTACTGCTTCATGGACTTAAGTGTCGGGAAGAGCAAAACTTCTCTTATGTTAGCACTGTTCGTGAGAAGCATACACAATCTGTCGATACCGTAGCCAATACCACCAGTGGGCGGCATACCGATCTCAAGTGCGTTAAGGAAGTCCTCATCTGTATGCTCTGCTTCGTCATCGCCTGCTGCCGCATTGGCATCCTGCGCTGCGAAACGCTCTCTCTGGTCGATAGGATCGTTAAGCTCTGAGTATGCGTTGCACATCTCCCATGTGTTGATGAAGAGCTCGAAACGCTCAACCTTCTCAGGATCTGAGGGCTTCTTCTTTGTAAGAGGTGAAATTGCGATAGGATGATCCATGATAAATGTAGGCTGGATCAGCTTCTCCTCGCAGAACTCCTCGAAGAAGAGGTTGATGATGTCGCCCTTGGTGTGGCGATCCTCAAACTCAACGTGGTGCTCCTTAGCGATAGCCTTAGCTTCCTCATCTGTCTTAACAGCATCGAAGTCAATGCCTGCATACTTCTTGATAGCATCGTTCATGGTAAGACGCTCGAAGGGCTTGCCAAGGTCGATGATGTGATCACCATAAGGAACCTGTGTTGTACCGCATACCTTTTCAGCAAGGTATCTGAACATGCTCTCTGTGAGCTCCATCATTCCTTCATAATCTGTATATGCCTGATACAGCTCCATAAGTGTGAACTCAGGGTTGTGTCTTGTATCTGTACCTTCATTTCTGAATACGCGGCCGATCTCGTATACTCTCTCAAGACCACCAACGATAAGTCTCTTAAGGTAGAGCTCAAGTGAGATACGAAGCTTTCTCTCCTCATCAAGTGCATTGTAATGAGTAAGGAAAGGTCTTGCTGCAGCACCGCCTGCATTCTCAACCAGCATAGGTGTCTCAACTTCCATGAAGTCTCTTGCTGACAGGAAGTTACGGATCTCCTGGATTATCTGAGATCTCTTGATGAATGTATCCTTAACCTCTTCGTTCATGATAAGGTCTACGTATCTCTGTCTAAAACGGATCTCTGTATCTGTAAGTCCATGGAACTTCTCCGGAAGAGGCTGAAGTGACTTGGATAAAAGTGTCAGCTCTTTTACATGAACAGAAATCTCGCCTGTCTTTGTTCTGAATGCGAATCCCTTAACACCTATGATATCGCCGATGTCCATCTTCTTGAAGGCTGCATAAGACTCCTCGCCAAGATCATTTCTTGAAACATAGAGCTGCATGCGTCCTGACTTATCCTGAAGGTTAGCAAAAGATGCCTTACCCATTACACGCTTGCTCATCATACGACCTGCAAGAGATACAACCTTCTCTGCGGGGATCTCTGAAAGCTCAGGAGTGATCTGCTTACCCTCTGCGTCTGTCTCGGGAACAACCTCTAATGTCTCGAAGTTGTCTCTGATCTCCTGTGCGTGATGTGTCTGATCATACTTTACAATCTGAAAAGGATCCTTGCCCTCTGCCTGAAGGTTTGCAAGCTTCTCACGGCGAACCTTCTTGAGCTGGTTAATGTCTTCTGTCTTCTGCTGATTCTTTTGCTGATTCTGATTCTCTGCCACTTTTTCTCCTCTTTCCTATAAAAAAGTAATGGGGGTAAAAAAATCACCCCCGCTCTTAAGTATCTGTTATTTCTTATTTACGAACGATCTCAAGAACCTTGTACTTGAAGTCACCCATCTGTGTCTCAACGGTAACTTCCTCGCCAACCTTAGCTCCGATAAGAGCCTTACCTACAGGTGATTCGTTACTGATCTTGCCCTTAAGGCTGTTAGCCTCTGATGAACCAACGATGCTGTACTGCACCTCTTCACCTGCCTCGATGTCAAGAAGCTTTACCTTGGCACCAACGCTGACCTTACCGAGATCAACATCCTCATCAACTACAACTTCTGCATTCTTGAGGATCTTCTCAAGCTCCTCGATACGAGCCTCGATGTCACGCTGCTCATCCTTGGCTGCATCGTACTCAGCGTTCTCTGAAAGATCTCCCTGCTCACGAGCTTCCTTGATTCTCTCAGCAACCTCTGCTCTCTTTACAACCTTGAGATCATGGAGCTCATCCTCGTAAGCCTTGAGTCCTTCATAGGTTAATAAGTTCTTCTTTTCTTCCATTTTATATATATCCTTTCTATAAAAATAGAATTTTGCACGCATGTCCTGCACTGCAAATAAATTGTGTCAATGTTATATGTGTTTACAATCCATAGAATTATATATGAATAATGGTATAAAGTCAAAATTTTATTATTTTCTTATTGCTCTATGTATTATAACTCAATCCTTTATTCCGAAAACCACGGCGCAAGCGGCTTTGAGAGAATCCATGTCCTCCATGGTATTTATGAGTGCCCTGAATTTTGCAGAACCCGGAAGTCCGGTGGTATACCAGGATACATGCTTTCTCATCTCTCTTATTCCGATGTACTCACCTTTGTACTTGAGCTGAAGATCCGCATGCCTTATCACCATCTCATACATCTGCTGCATTGTTGGGCGTTCCGATATCTCTCCTTTTTCCAGATAAGCTATCACCTCTCTGAAAATCCAGGGATTCCCCTCTGCAGCTCTTGCTATCATAACGCCGTCGCAGCCGGTTTCCTGCATAAGGGCCTTCGCACTGGCGCCGTCTTTGACATCTCCGTTTCCTATTACAGGAATTCTGACTGCCTCCTTGACCTTTCTGATTATGGACCAGTCGGCTTCCCCGCTGTAATACTGCTCCCTGGTTCTGCCGTGAACTGCTATTGCCGCGGCGCCACCCTGTTCTGCTGCCTGTGCACACTCCACAGCATTTACGCTTGATTCATTGAAGCCCTTCCTTATTTTCACAGTGACCGGTCTGTCTGTCTCAGCTACCATCGCTCTCACGATTTTTTCTATAAGCTCAGGATTTTTCATAAGGGCTGAGCCCTCTCCGTTACCAACGACCTTAGGCACCGGGCATCCCATGTTCACATCCAGAATGTCATAGGGCTTATCCGCTATCATTCTTGTAGCCTCCGCCATAATCTCCGGCTCACTTCCGAAAAGCTGCAGCGATACGGGCCTCTCCTCCGGATGAATCTCCATCATATTATTGGTGTTGCGGTTGCGGTAGGTAATCGCCTTGGCGCTCACCATCTCCATACACACAAGTCCCGCTCCGTTTTCATGGCAGAGCAGACGAAATGGCAGGTCGGATACACCTGCCATAGGTCCGAGTATTATATTATTTTTCAGCTCCACATCTCCTATTCTCAAGGGATGCAGGTAATCGTTATATCTTATTCCTTCACTATTAAAACCACTCGAAGGCCTGTACATTTCTTATTTCCTTCCAATCACTGCGGAAATTTCTACTATTAACAATTGACCACAGTTTACTCTTCTTCACTTAAAATATCACTCATGTCTTCATGCAGAATCATTGCTCTGTAGTACATCTGCAGCGCCTCGAAAAGGTCCTGCCTCTGTCTTCTGACCTCGCCGATAAGGAGTCCCGCACTTACCTCATCATAAGTGATATCCTCCTCACTTCTCGTGGTCTCCATGGTGATCATTCCGTCATCCTCGAATTCTATTGTGAAAATTCCACCGGCTTCCTGTGCAAACAGGACGCTAATGATATGGAGTTCCTTCTGGATGCTCTCGGGGATCTTTTTGAAAAGCGGATTAAAGTAATACTTCATCTCGTACGCGTTTGCTCCGCAAAGGATAATCCTTCCTCCCGCTGATACGCTTCCAAGTGATCCGTCCTCAGTCACAACCTGGATGTCGGAAACCTCTTCACCTGTTTCGGCATTTGTGATTTTTCCTGTTTCCTTATTTATGATAAGGCGTCTGCCTTTTGTTTTATCGGCATTCAAAGTATCGGAATGAAGTTTCTCCTCATCACCGGGGCGCGCCTCGTCGTTGTATATGTTTCTTGTTTCTTTTTTGTTATCCATATTTCCCTCATCCGTCTGCTTCGCAGACACCTTCCACCTGTGGGGGGAAGGCTATTCTTTATTCTCCGCCCTCAAACTCCTCAAGTTTCGGCTTTACTCTCTTGTTCTTTTCATAGATGATGCGAAGTCCCTGGATCAGAAGGTTCGGATCGTAAATATCGATCTCGTCACATTCCTCGGAAATGAGTCGTCCAAGTCCGCCTGTTGCGACAACCTTGACGTTTTCCAGTTTTGACTCGCGCTTCATCTCATTAATAATATACTTGGCCTGTCCTATCTGTCCGTAAACAAGTCCTGCCTGCATGGAACTGATAGTCTCCTGCGCCAGGATACTGTCAGGCTTCTTGATCTCAATCTCGGGAAGCTTAGCTGTATCCTGCCAGAGTGCCTTGGCGGAGATTCTTATTCCGGGACTTACGACACCTGCGATAAAATCGCCATTTTCCGTAATAAGCACGTAAGTGGTGGCTGTTCCGAAATCCACAACAATTGCTGGTCCGCCATACATCTCATACGCGGCAACCGCGCCTACCACCAGATCGGGTCCTATCTCTGCAGGATTCTTTGTAAGTATTTTAATGCCTGTCTTGATTCCGGGACCCACAATATACGGCTGCTTTCCCAGATATTTGATCATGGCATTCACCAGCGCATGCATCACATTAGGAACTACGCTGGAAACAATTACTCCGCTGATCTCTTCTTTATTTATCCCGTTATTTCTAAGCATCGCTATGATGTTGTTACCGTACTCATCCGAAGTATGCGCCGTCTGGGACATCATTCGAAAAGATCCTACGATTTTCTTTCCTTTTAAAACACCGAATGCAATATTTGTATTTCCTACATCAACCGCTAAAAGCATCTGCACCTCCTCAGCATCAGCTGCCAATACTTTATACTTCTATAGTTTCTTGCACAATGGAATTTATACATATCCATAAAGGCCGCGAACACTGACTTCCCCGGCATTTATCGTTTCTCTTCTTCCATCTGCCAGACTTATCAAAAGAGACCCGTCATCGGTAATCCCTTCTGCCACAGCTTCATACTCACCCTTTGGATCAAGTATCTTTACTTCCTTGCCAATATTTATAAGTCGTTTTTCGTAGCTGTCCTTAAGTGCCGAGAGGTTCTGTCTTTCCACATACTTCTCATAATTGTCCTCAAAGCACTTCATACAACAGGCAACAAGCTTGGACCTGTCCGTCTCTTTTCCTGTCTCTGAAAAAATCGAGCCGGCGGTATCCCTTATCTCCTCCGGGAAAAGCTCTATGGGCTGATTAACATTTATTCCCACACCTATTACAACAAAATAGTCCTTCTGATCCGGCATCTGGTGAAGTTCCGTAAGAATGCCGCAGATCTTCCTCTTATTAAGCACGATATCATTAGGCCACTTTATAAAGGTGCGTTTCGCATCCTCGCTAATTCCGCCATCACTGACAAGCTTATCAATCGCTTCCGATATGGAAAGCGCCATAACCAGCGTAAGCCCTGCTGCCTTATCCATCGGAATCCCGGGTCTTATCATAAGGCTCATGAAAATGTTGTAGCCCTCGGGACTGACCCAGCTTCTGCCGCGGCTTCCTCGCCCGGCGTCCTGTCTGTCGGCCACCGCAACAAATCCTGACTCACGCCCTTCCATTCCTGCTGCCTTGGCAACGTTATTTGTGGAATCAATCACAGGAAAAAATTCCGCATCCCTTGCTATCCACTCTGTATTTAAGGAACCACGAATTCGTTCCAAATTCATATATTAACTCTCGATTCTGCCTGTTATATTGTAGCGTACATTACCGCCTTGATAGTGTGCATGCGGTTCTCGGCTTCCTCAAAAACTATGGACTGTGAGGACTCGAAAACTTCATCCGTTACTTCCATCTCATCAAGGCCGAAGCGCTCCTTAATCTTTTTGCCGATACCTGTACCAAGATCATGGAAAGCAGGAAGACAGTGCATGAATACTGCCTGCTCGCCCGCATTTTTCATAATGTCGCTTGTAACAGCATAGGCCCTAAGATCATTTATTCTCTCTTCCCAGATCTCATCGGGCTCACCCATTGATACCCAGACATCTGTAGCGATGACGTCAGCACCCTTGGTTGCCTCCATCGGATCTTCAATCTGCTCTATAACCGCGCCGGTCTTAGCTGCAATCTCTTTGCAGATCTTAACAAGTTCTTCATTCTGCCAGTATTTCTTAGGCGCACAGGTTGTAAAGTGCATACCCATCTTTGCACATGCAACCATAAGAGAATTGCCTGTGTTATATCTCGCATCTCCGAGGTATACCATGTGAATTCCTTTGAGCTTTCCGAAGTGTTCGCGGATCGTCAAAAGATCTGCCAGCATCTGAGTCGGATGGAATTCATTTGTAAGTCCGTTCCACACCGGTACCTTGGAATACTTTGCAAGTTCTTCTACGATTGTCTGCTCGAAGCCGCGATACTCTATTCCATCATACATGCTCGCAAGAACACGCGCTGTATCAGCGATGCTTTCCTTCTTACCAATCTGTGAACCTGTGGGATCAAGGTAGGTCGTTCCCATACCAAGATCGTGAGCTGCAACCTCAAAAGAACATCTCGTACGTGTGCTGGTCTTCTCAAAGATAAGAGCAACGTTTTTTCCACGATATTCATCATGAAGCTCGCCGTTTTTCTTCTTGCGCTTAAGGTCAGCTGCAAGATCGAGAAGATACTCTATCTCTTCGGGTTCAAAATCAAGTAACTTTAGAAAATCTCTTCCGTGTAAATTCACTGCCATGGTATGTACTCCTCCTGCTATATATTTTCTTTTCCTTTTTCATAGGAAAAGCCCAACTGCAGAATCAATCTACAATCAGGCTTTATTTTATCATAAAAACATATTATTGAGTACTGATTACCAGAATACGTGAGCTCCGATAATCTGTCCGTCGTGTCCGCCCGCACGTCTGAAGTGAAGTGCAGTACCACAGGTAGTCTCACCTGCAAGTGCCGCCTGCGCAGCCTGTACACAGCTGTCAGGAATATTTCCTGCGTAAACTCTGTCTACAGTTCCGTTAAGAGCCGGTGTAAACTGACCGGAAGCATATATAACTCCGGAAATTGTGCTCGCATATGCGCTGCTCTTTACACGGTTCATAACAACTGCGCCTACAGCAACCTTACCCTCATAAGATTGATTCCCCGCTTCACAGTATATAAGCGCTGCCAAAAGTCTTGCTTCATCTGCCCCCGCAGAAACAGCACCCGTATTCTGTGTAAGCTTCGCCTTCGCTTTCTTGGCCTCCTCTTCGGCCTTCCGCTTGGCTTCCTCTTCTTCCCTCTTCTGAATAGCGGCCATGGTCTCACCTTCGTCGATTCTGAAATCAGTATCAACATATTCGGCCTGCACATAGCCTGTCTCATCGTTGTAGTCAACGGCAATCCAACCATTGCCAAGATCTTCTACCATATCCACAAAACTGTTATTTGTAATAACACCAAGTACTTCGGCATTTTCATCTGCCTCTGCGCGGATACGAAGTGCATCGCAGTTACTTGTTACAAGCTGTACACCAACTTCCTCTGCGAGTTCCTCTGCTTCTTCGTCAAATAGAAGATATTCGTCATTAGCCCAGCCAACAAGATCTCCTGACTGAAGCTTAGTCCATCCATCCTTTTGCTCGATAATCTTACCGCCGCAGTCCTTATAAAGAACTCCGACCTTCTCAGAGCTGTCATCAGGTGAAATGCGAATGTTCATTACCTGATTAACATTTGCCATAACAAGTTTAGAGGAATCCTCTTCTTCCTGTTCCTGTTCCTCTTCGTCCTCAGCATCTTCTGCCGCTTTATCATTTATATCCTCAGCGACATCATGAGCCTTAGCTCTCTCCTCATCGGAAACCTCAGCTACTTCAGTAGGATTGAGTAAGTTACCAACACCCACATCGTTGCTGTTCAATATATTTGTAGTCCTTGCCTGTACGGTCTTGCAGTTGGAAGTTCCCAGCATGATGATCATCATTGTGACAGCCAGGATTCCACGCATTAACGTGCCTGCTTTTTTCATGTTATTTTTGCTTCCTTTTTAAAATTATTACAAATTGTTAAAACAAAATACTCCACGATTGTAACAAATGAGTGTTATTTTGTCAAATTTTTACACAAATTGTCTAAAAAAAGACTCCCCTAATAATCGGGGAGTCCATGCGGATTCTTCATGTTAATAAATATTTCATATTTTATCGAGCACTTAATTATCCGAATTTCGTATTCAATTTACAATTCTTTGCTGCGCTCAGTAGCTGCCTGGACTGCGTTCATGACAATTCCGCGAAAGCCCATTTCTTCCATAACTTTCACTGCCTCTATGGTTGTACCGGCAGGTGAACACACCATGTCCTTGAGCTCACCCGGATGCTTTCCAGTCTCCAGTACCATCTTCGCACTTCCAAGTACAGCCTGTGCAGCAAATTCATAGGCTTGCTTCCTCGGCATACCTCCAAGTACAGCTGCATCGGCCATTGCCTCTATGAAAAGGAAAACATATGCAGGAGATGAGCCGCTTACACCGGTCACAACATCCATAAGGTTCTCTGTTACTACGTTTGCGGTACCGCAGCTTCTCAAAAGGTCCAAAGCAAGATTTAAATCGCTATCACTGCACAAATTGTTGGGACATACAGCGGCGCACCCCTCACCTACAAGCGCGGGAGTGTTGGGCATAACTCTTATTGTCTTAACGGGTTTTTCAAATTCCTTTGCAATCCATTCAAGACTTTTGCCCGCAGCTATACTGATAATAAGCTTGTTTTCATCAATCTCATCCATGATGTCAGCAATTGCTACCTTTAAAAACTGCGGTTTAACGGCAAGAAGGATTACATCCGCTTCCCTTGCGACATCAGCATTGTTGTCCTTAGTCTGTATTCCGAATTTTCTGGCAGCGCTGTCCCTTGCAGCCTCCATAGGATCTGATCCGATTATGTCCTGAGGGTCGAAGATTCCCTTGGAGATTATTCCGCCCATGAGTGCCTTTGCCATGTTTCCAAGTCCGATAAAACCTAATACCATAACTGCTCCTCCTATTTCTTTTCTGTAAATTATTATTTTGTAAAGTCCTACTGTCTTCTCTGCCTTGCCGCTTCGAAAGTCAGAATCGCTGCGGAGGTTGCCGCATTCATCGATTCCACCCTACCCAGCATGGGTATCAGAACATACTCAGATGCCGCATCTGCAGCTTCCTTTGTAAGCCCGTTACCTTCATTTCCTATCAAAAAAGCGGACGCTTCCTTGTAGCTTATCTCATCATAGTTCTTTGTACCCTTCAGATGAGCAGCATAACTTGTAACGTTGTACTTTTCCCGAAGTTCCTTCACTGTGTCCGGGATAGAATCCACATATATAAAGGGGACTCTCAGGATGGCACCCATTGTGGATCTGACAACCTTCGGATTATAGGCATCCGCCATGTCGCTGCTCATTATTATTCCGGTAACGCCAGCCCCTTCACCCGTCCTGAACATATTGCCAAGATTCCCGGGATCCTGAATATTCTCAAGAATAAGAAGAAGCGGTGTCTCTCCCAGGAGATCCTTAAGCTCCCACCTTTTTTCCTTAACAACCGCAAGTACGCCCTGAGGAGTCTGCGTGTCAGCCATCTTCCTCATGACATCATCCGAAACCTCTTCAAAGCTCACTCCGTCATCCTGCTGAATATTCCTGATGAGCGTCTTATCTTCAGGTGAAAGATTCTCCAGGAAATGCCCGGTTACGTACACCTCTCTCATAGCTTCAAGAGGGACTTCCCTGAGCATGCGGATTCCTTCTATTAAGAATACGCCGTCCTTGCGACGGGCTTTTGATTTCTTGCTGTATTCTGCTATCTGTTTAACACGGGTGTTGTTTGTACTTGTAAGCATGGGGACCTCATTTTTTAACAAAAAGCCTTCCCGGGTTGGGAAGGCTTTTATTTCTTCAAAGCCTGTATGGCTTTAAGTTTCTATTATAATATCTTACTGATCTCGAACTGATACTCAGGAATGGACTTCTTCATTGCAAGAGCCTCGTCGATATCGTAATCAACGAACTGTCCGTTTCTGTATGCAACTACGCGGTTTGTCTTACCTGCTGTAAGAATGTCTGCTGCGTAGCATCCCATCATGGAAGCATATACACGGTCTTTACAGGTCGGGCTACCACCACGCTGCATGTAACCGAGGATAGAAGCTCTGGTCTCAAGACCTGTAGCAGCCTCGATACGACGTGCCATTGATGCTGAGTGTCCGATACCCTCTGCATTGATGATGATGTGGTGTGTCTTACCCTTCTTACGGTTATCAATGATGTTATCAATGATTCTCTGCTCATTGTAATCGTATTTCTCAGGAAGTAGGATGTCATCAGCGCCGTTAGCGATTGCGCACCAAAGTGCGATATAACCTGCATGACGTCCCATAACCTCAACGATACTTACTCGCTCGTGAGATGAGGATGTATCTCTGATCTTGTCGATAGCATCCATTGCTGTGTTAATAGCTGTATCAAAACCGATAGTATAATCGGTACATGCAATATCAAGGTCGATTGTGCCGGGAAGTCCGATTGTGTTGATTCCCTGAGCTGAAAGCTTCTGTGCACCTCTGTAGGATCCGTCACCACCGATTACAACCATTCCGTCGATGCCATGCTTTCTGCAGATCTCAGCACCTTTCTTCTGGCCTTCCTCAGTTGTGAACTCCATACATCTTGCAGTTCCAAGGATTGTACCGCCTCGCTGAATGATATCAGCTACGCTTCTACGATCCATATCAAAAATTTCTTCATTAAGAAGTCCCATGTAGCCCTTCTTAACACCCTTAACCTTAAGTCCGTTTGCAAGAGCCTTACGAACAACCGCACGAATAGCGGCATTCATTCCAGGCGCATCACCACCGCTTGTAAGAACTCCGATAGTTTTAATTTCTTTTGCCATATCAGGTTGTACCTCGTTATTGATAAATCTTTGTCACTTTTACGATTTATATATTAGCGCAATTTTCGGCAATCTGCAATTACGTTCCCCCATAAATTTAGCAATTTTTCATAATTTTTTGTTAGGGGTTCTGCCGCCGGGGTGTGGTTGAGAAATGGATGTTTACGGCTACGGACCTTCCCTTCATAAATCTTACGATATCCTTATACCACTCTAATATTGTCTTGACCAAATGCTGCCGTTAGTATAGCAAGTGTGTCTTCATTTGCGTTTACTTTGAGTGAAGTAGGCAGTTTCTTTATTTGTTTGGTGTCCTTGAGGTAGACTGCTACCTGGTCTTTGGCGCCGGGGCCTTTGACGGTGGAGAGGAGGGTGTCTTCGAGGAGTTTTGCTTTGGTCTCGTAGTCCTCCTTATTGGAAAACTGAACCCAGAGGGTGCGGGGCACTTCATCAAAGAGTTGAATTTTGGATGCAATGAGTTTTGCATTCTTTTCTTCTTCAGCGCTGACGCGTCCCTGGATGAATACCTTGCCATCTTCATTAAGCCTTCCCTGGTTGCCCTCGTAGGTCTTGGGGAATACGATTACTTCTATACTTCCCACGAGATCTTCTATTGTAAGAAAGGCCATAAGCTGATCCTTCTTAGTGTACTTCGTGGTCTTGGCTGAAATAATTCCTCCGATGGTTACAGTGGAGTTATCCCTTACAACGGTTTCGCCTGTCTCCTCATCAAAATAGAAATCCGTCGTCTTTGCAGTGATATGCTTTTTCCAAAATCCCTCGTATTCCTCAAGCGGGTGTCCGGAGACATAGACATCAAGGACTTCCCTCTCAAATTCGAGAAGCATATCTTTGGGGTATTCACCTACATCCGGCAGTTTTATCTCAAACTGTTCCTTCACCTCCTGAGGTGCGAGGTCGAAGAGCGACATCTGTCCTGCGAAGGTGTTCTTGCTCTTGTTGTGAAGCTGATCAAGAAGCGGTCCGAAGACACACATCATCTGTTTTCTTGTTCCGCCAAGGCTATCAAGTGCACCGGCCTTGATGAAGTTTTCGACAGCTCTCTTGTTTATATCTCCGTAAGGCTCCATCCTTGTAAGGAAGTCGTTAATGCTTTTGAATTTTCCTCCGGCTTCTCTCTCCCTGACAACAGACTCGATAACAGGACGGCCTACTCCCTTTATGGAGGTAAGCGCATATCTTATTGCCTTTCCGCGAAGTCTGGGATCCTTATTCTCATCATCATCCGATGTTTTGGCAACCGAGAATCCCGAATAGCCTTCGTTTATATCAGGCGGCAGAACCTCAATCCCCATACTTCTGCAGGCCATAATATAATAGGAAACCTTAGCCTGAACATCTATAACAGAAGTCATAAGCGCAGCCATAAACTCTACCGGATAGTAGTATTTCAGCCATGCTGTCTCAAGCGCAACCACTGCGTAGCAGGCGGCATGGGATTTATTGAACGCATACTTTGCAAAATCCATCATTGAATCATAGATTTCATTTGCAACATCCTCTCCGATTCCCTTGGATACACAGCCGGGAACATTTTCTTCCGCATTGCCGTGGACAAAGTTTTCCCTTTCAACCTCCATGACGTGCTGCTTCTTTTTACTCATGGCACGGCGTACAAGATCAGCTCGTCCGAGCGTATAACCACCAAGCTGCTGAACTATCTGCATAACCTGCTCCTGATACACAATACATCCGTAGGTCGGAGACAAAATAGGCTCAAGGAGCGGTGTCGAATACGTGATATTCTGGACGTCCGTTTTTCCGGCTATATACTTAGGTATAAAGTCCATCGGTCCCGGACGGTAAAGAGAAATACCCGCAATAATATCCTCGAAGGAATGTGGTTTAAGTTCCTTCATGAACGATGTCATTCCTGCACTTTCAAGCTGGAAAACGCCTTCGGTTTTTCCAAGTCCGAGTGCTCCGAGTGCATTCTGATCATCATAATCGATTTTCTCTATATCAATAAAATCAGGATCGCCCTCTTTTGCTCCTATCGATTCATTAGCAAAAGCGACCGCATCCTTTATTACGGTGAGGGTCCTAAGACCCAAAAAGTCCATCTTCAGAAGTCCCAGTTCCTCACTCGTAGGCGCATCAAACTGGGTTGTTATATTTCCTTCCGCAGATCTTGAAAGAGGAATGAGATCCTCTGCGGGGCTCTGACAGATTACAACTCCGGCGGCGTGAATGGAAGTATGCCTCGGCAATCCCTCCAGTTTCATACACATATCAATCAGGTGATGTACCTGTGAATCCGTTTCATACATATTTTTAAGCTCGGGATTTATTGAAAGAGCCTTCTTCAAATCCATCGCTTCATTTGGAATGGTCGGGATCATCTTAGCAAGGTTATCGCCAAAGCTGTAGGGAAGATCCAGCACTCTGGCAACATCCCTTATTACACCCTTGGCCTGAAGCGTTCCGAAAGTAATTATCTGTATGACTCTGTCTGCGCCGTATTTTCTTGTGACGTAGTCAATAACCTCCTGCCTGCGCTCATACTCGAAATCCACGTCTATATCGGGCATGGATACACGTTCCGGATTAAGGAAACGCTCAAACAGCAGATCATACTTAATAGGATCAATGTTTGTGATATGGATACAGTAAGAAACTACAGATCCCGCCGCCGAACCTCTTCCGGGGCCTACCGCTATCCCACTCTCTCTGCAAAAGTTGATGTAATCCCATACTATAAGGAAGTAATCGACATATCCCATCTTCTGGATTACAGAAAGCTCATAGTCAAGCTGTTTCTTGATGGTTCCGTCATCGTCCGGATATCTCTCTTTTAATCCGTCATCGCAGAGCTTATTTAAATATGTCCAGGAATTATATCCTTCAGGCACATCAAAATGCGGGAGTTTTGTCACGCCGAACTCAATCTCCACGTTACATCTGTCCGCAATCTTCTGGGTATTCTCAATTGCTTCCTGTGCATAAGGGAAAAGAAGACGCATTTCGTCTTCGCTTTTCACATAGTACTGTCCGCCCTCGTAGCGCATACGGTCCTCATCCGTGACCTTCTTACCGGTCTGGATGCACAGCAGAAGATCATGAGCCTCAGCATCCTCCGCGTTGGTATAGTGGCAGTCATTTGTCACAACCATGGGAATATCAAGTTCTTTGGACAGAGTTAAAATAGCGGAATTCACTGTGTGCTGCTCCGGAATTCCGTGATCCTGCATCTCCAGGAAGAAATTGCCATGCCCGAATATCTCATCGTACCTAAGAGCTGCTGCCCTTGCTTCCTCGAGGTCGCCTCTTGTTATAGCCTTCGGAACCTCACCTGCAAGACATGCGGAAAGGCAGATTATTCCCTCGTGAAACTCTCTTAAAAGTTCAAGATCAACTCTCGGCTTATAGTAATATCCTTCAGTAAATCCCCGGCTTACAATGTGGGAAAGATTCTCATATCCCTTATTATTCTCTGCAAGAAGTACCAGATGATAGTATCTGTTCTCATTAACTCCCATCTCTTTCTCAAAACGGGAGCCGGGTGCAACATATACCTCGCATCCGATTATTGGCTTGATTCCCTCTTGCTTAGCCAGCTTATAAAATTCTATAACGCCATACATGACTCCGTGATCCGTTATGGCTCCCGCAGTCATTCCGAGCTCTTTTATTCTTTTTACATAATCGGCAACCTTGTTGGATCCATCCAACAGAGAATAGCCTGTATGTACGTGTAAGTGTGCAAATGACATGTATATTACCTCATCCGGCACTTCGTGCCACCTTCTCCTTAGGAGAAGGCTTATTTACGCAATCCCTACCTGCATATAAAAATACTTTGCGTAGATTCCATCCTTTTCAAGAAGCTGTCTGTGGTTGCCCCTCTCCTGAATACCCTCGGAATCCAGAACGATAATCTCGTCTGCATTTCTAATAGTAGAAAGTCTGTGGGCAATTGTGATTGTGGTTCTGCCAGCTGCGAGTCTGTCGAGACTCTCCTGTATATAGCGCTCGGATTCATTGTCCAGAGCACTGGTAGCTTCATCAAGGATCAGTATCGGAGGATTCTTAAGAAATACTCTTGCAATAGCAATTCGCTGTTTCTGTCCTCCGGAAAGTCTTGCTCCGCGCTCGCCAACCATAGTGTCATATCCGTTGGGAAGAGAGGATATGAACTCATCAAGGTCAGCCTTTTTCGCTGCATCCATTATATCATCAAAACTGGCTCCCTCCCGCCCGTAGGCGATGTTCTCACGAATGGTTCCGTTAAAAAGATACACCTCTTGCTGTACGATACCAATGACACCTCTTAAAGATTTTTGCGTAAGACTTCTTACATCCTTGCCATCAATTTTCACAGCACCCTTGGTAACATCGTAGAATCTCGGAAGCAGGCTGCAAAGCGTGGATTTTCCTCCGCCGGAGGGACCGACTATGGCAACCTTTTTTCCCGCATCAATATGAAGATTTATGTGGTCAAGAACTCTCTCCTCGTCATCATCGTAAGCAAAGGATACATCCTCATAATCCACATCTCCCTTGCAGTCTGTCAGCACTTCCGCATCGGGAGCATCCTCTATCTCCGGAATCACATCCATTACATCGCGAAATCTCTGGAATCCCGCAGCGCCCTTCTGAAGCTGCTCAGTGAACTCGATAAGTATCATGACCGGCCCTATGAACACGTTTATATACAGCGCATAGACCGCCAGATCCTCTACTGACAAGGTACCCTTCGCAATGAAGAGTCCGCCGAAAACAATTACCGCGATATACATAAGTCCTTCAAAGAAATTGTTTCCTGCAAAGAACATTGCCATCGTCTTATAATTTGCCTTTTTTGATTCAAGAAAGGCCTCATTACTCTTTTCAAATTTCGCTTTCTCTATGTCTTCTCCGGTGAAGGATTTCACCACGCGAATTCCGCCGAGAGTGTCCTGGAGAGAAGAATTTATGCCGGCAATCTTTTTCCTGTTATCAAAAAAAGTCCTTCGCATAATTCCGTTCTGCACATATGAAAAAATCGCCATACACGCTACGATTGCAACCAGGATCAGCGTCATCGGCACGTTCATTGTCATAAGAATAGTAAACGAGCCCAAGAGCTTAACTGTAGATATAAAGATATTTTCAGGACCATGGTGTGCAAGCTCCGATATATCAAAAAGATCCGATACGAGCTTACTCATCATCTCGCCGGTGTTGTTCTTATCATAGTAGGAAAATGAGAATCTCTCGAACTGCTCGAAGAGATCACTTCTCATCCCCGATTCCATGCGGGCTCCCATCATGTGTCCCTGATAAGTTACATAGTGCTTACACAGAAATCTCACGATGTACATGATAAGCAACACTGCCGCCAGCTTAATCACTCCGGCAACTATCTTTTCAGGAGCCTCAAGAAAAAGCGTCTGCCGAAGAACCCTCAGCAGCTGCGGAAAGACAAGATCGATCAGCGACAAAATCGATGC
Source organism: Butyrivibrio sp. AD3002 (assembly GCF_000420905.1). Taxonomy (NCBI): domain Bacteria; kingdom Bacillati; phylum Bacillota; class Clostridia; order Lachnospirales; family Lachnospiraceae; genus Butyrivibrio; species Butyrivibrio sp. AD3002. The sequence goes on from NZ_ATVV01000017.1 coordinate 82,492, forward strand.
CGCCACTAAATCCAGCAAAAATACTCCGATATATGGTTTGTAATATGGGATAAATTTTTTCAGTAAGTCCATATATGTCTCTCTATACTTTCTTATATATTTTGCACAAAAGAACCAGTATTTAAGCCCTATGTGCAATTGGTTAATAAGTTACAAACAATGATAAGCATTAAATAATGGGCGAAAACCATGTCATTTCAGGTACAATGCATATGTGTTTCCAGTCAGAAGGGTGCACGAAAGATAACGTCATCCTTTTTATGAAGGCGAATCTGTGTCCCATTCTTCCCTATGGCTGCTAACCTCTCATGTCTAACAGGATCTTTCTCCCGTAGGAGTGTCCTAAATTCCTTCGTCCAGCCTACCCATAGTGGGGTGCCGCTTTTGCTCCTATCCAGGGTCATGCC
>NZ_ATVV01000018.1:0-82482 GCF_000420905.1 Butyrivibrio sp. AD3002
GTATAAGTACGGCAATAGACATTTCTGGTGCAGAGGCTATTACGTAGATACTGTAGGTAAGAATGCAAAGAAAATCGAGGAGTACATAAAGAATCAGTTAAAAGAGGATTTAGAGTACGACCAAATGACACTAAAAGAGTATATTGACCCGTTCACGGGTGAGCCGGTAAAGCAAAACAAATAAAAATGAGCCCAGGGGGCTCTGTAGGAAAATGATGTTGCGGCTGGCGAACCATTCGGCGAGTCTTTAGACTCAGTGCCGGCAACAGGCCCTTATAGGGCCAGAACAAACCACCGGCTAAGCCGGTGGTTCTGATTGTGAGGGTTTTTGCGGACTAAAAAGGCTTAAAAATTTTCGTAAATGTGCTTTAAAAATGTCTGTGCAGGCTTTAGAATTATATTATTCTGACAATTAAATTGTTGGGATGGGGGCCGGAATTCGAGGAATTTTTGGCTTCGAAAATTTCAATTTGAGAAGGAGATAGGATTGGGAATGGTTACAACAAAGCTTGATAAAAACTGGAAGCTTCACAAGGTAGGGGATGCGAAGCTGATAAATGCGGTGGTTCCTGGAACGGTTTACACCGACCTCCTCAGAGAAGGGGAGATGGAGGATCCTTTTTTCAAGGACAATGAGGATAAGGCGCTGGCACTCATGGACAGCGACTATGAGTATGTCTGCAATTTTGGTAAGCCCGCTGAAGCCGAAGGGGCTGATGTAGTGGTGCTTCACTGCGACGGTCTTGATACTCTTGCGGATTTATATCTTAACGGAACGCTTCTTGGTAATGTCAACAACATGCACAGAACCTGGGAATTCGATATAAAGGAGCTCCTTAAGGATGAGAATGAGCTGAAGGTTTATTTTCATTCTCCGACAAAGTTCATAAAGGAAGCCTATGAGAGTAGGGAACTTCCTTCAAAGGGAAGTGAAGATGCGATGCAGGGCTTTACATATCTTCGTAAGGCGCACTGCATGTTTGGTTGGGACTGGGGCGCACACCTTCCGGATGCGGGTATTTTCAGACCGATAACAATTCAGTGCTTTAATAAGGCAAGGCTTGAATCTGTGCTTATTACTCAGAATCATGAGAATGTGAAGATCGATAAGGACGGAAATGAGAGCGGAAGCGTTGGACTTCGCATAAAGCCGGAGATCACTTCTGCGGATGAGATTTTCAGATTCAGAGAAAAGAGCGATGTGTCAGGCTATGCCATCAACATGGGCATTGAGAGTAAAAAGTGCGATTATTCGGGTTATTCATTTGAGGTTAAGGTAGTGTCTCCTTCAGGAGAGGTTACTGAGAAGAGGAGCAGCGGAGAGCTTCCGGAAGAGATAGTAATTGAGAAGCCGCAGCTTTGGTGGCCAAACGGCTATGGAAAACAGCCGCTTTATACTGTGACTGTTGTTTTAAAGGACGAAGCCGGAAACCAGCTTGATACCTGGGAGAGAAAGATCGGACTTCGCACCTGCACTGTAAGTACCAAGAAGGACGAGTGGGGAAGCGAGTTCTGCTTTGTTGTAAACGGCGTTAAGGTCTTTGCGATGGGAGCGGATTATATTCCTGAGGATCATCTGTTAGGAAGGGTTAATCCCGAGGTTACAAGAAAGCTCCTTGATAAGGCTGTTTTTGCCAACTACAACTCCATCAGAGTCTGGGGCGGCGGATACTATCCGGATGACTGGTTCTTCGATATCTGCGATGAGTACGGAATCCTGGTATGGCAGGACTTCATGTTCGCCTGCGGTGTTTACGATCTTACTCCCGATTTCGAGGAGAATATAAAGGCGGAGTTCAAGGATAATCTCCTTAGGCTTCGTCACCACGCATCTCTCGGTCTCATGTGCGGCAATAACGAGATGGAGATGTTCGTGGATTATGGAGTGTGGGTTTCCAAGAAATCCGAGAAGCGCGACTACACTATCATGTATGAGTACATTATCCCGAATATGATGAAGGAATACGCGCCGAATGTTTATTACTGGCCGGCATCTCCTTCGTCAGGCGGATGTTTTGATGAACCAAATGATGAAAACCGCGGAGATGTGCACTACTGGGAGGTTTGGCACGGAAATGAGCCCTTCTCTGAGTATAGGAAGTTCTTTTTCAGATTCCTTTCGGAGTTTGGATTCCAGTCCTTCCCTGCGGAGAAGACAGTGGAGACCTTTACTGATGATCCGGCGGATAAGAATGTCTTTTCATATATTATGGAGAGGCACCAGAGGAACGGCGCTGCAAACGGTAAGATCATGAACTATATGCAGCAGACTTATCTGTACCCGAACGATTTTTCAACGGTTATCTACGCATCCCAGATGCTTCAGGCGGATGCTATCAGATATGGAGTTGAGCACTTCAGACGTAATCGTGGACGCTGCATGGGCGCTGTGGTTTGGCAGTTCAACGACTGCTGGCCGGTGGCATCCTGGGCAAGCGTAGATTACACCGGAAGGCTCAAGGCTCTGCACTATGCGGAGAAGAGGTTCTTTGCACCTATCCTGGTGTCCTGTCAGGAAGAGGGCGAGATGACCTGCGGAGTTCCGCTCAACTGGCTTCCAAGAGAGGTTAAGCAGGAGGCAGTATTCAACGTTGCCAATGAGACAAGAAAAGCGATAAAGGCTACAGTTAAGTGGCAGCTAAGAAACGCTAAAGCTGAGGTTATAAGAGAGGGCAGCGAAGTTCTTGATGTTCCTGCACTTACAAGCGTTTGGACTTCTAAGGTCACCTTCGAGGATGCTGGCAGATTCAATAATTATGTGAGCTATCAGGCAGAGGTTGACGGCAAGGTGGTTTCATCAGGCACTGTCATCTTCACAATGCCTAAGTACTTTAAGTATGAGAACCCGAATCTTACCGCAAAGGTAGATGGCAATAAGATTACTGTTAAGGCTGATGCTTATGCAAGAGGCGTTGAGATTCTCAATGAGAATGAGGATCTGGTGCTTTCAGATAACTATTTCGACATGAACGCCGGAGAGATTACTGTGGAGGTTCTGTCCGGTGATGCTTCAAAGCTCAGACTTAGAAGTGTGTATGATATAAGATAATAGAAATGAGGCTGCCGTATAGCAGCCTCATTTCAGACTGTAGACAAAGTCCACGGCAGATGCCGTGGACTTTGTCTACAGTCTGAAATATTAAGACATTCTTAATATTTTAGATGATTTCAAAAATTAGAGTGCATTTGGTAAAAAAGCGGTTGAATTATCAGAATTTAATGATAGAATACTAGTATAATTTTTATAAATAGCTATGAAAAACATAAAATGTTTATAAGAATTGCACAAAATAGTATAGAAAGGGGTAAGCAAAGTTGCTTTACTTTTGAGGGTGTAGAAGTAATTAGCAGGGGAACTAATGACAGGGAAAAACACAAAAGCAAAGCGAATGATACAAAAATTGGGGTTGTTATATGGGGTAAATTACGATGATAAGACATTTAGGAACATCAGAAAAATACTGGAATGCTATAGAGAGTATGTATTTGGGCAGGATATTTTTGATTTTTCAATGATGGGAAAGAAGAAGCAATTATGCTGTTTGGTATATGTTTTTGGCAAGAATGCCTTAAAAACTGGGCAGAACGGGAAGAAGTAATGTATAGAATAAAAATGGAGATGGATGGATATGATCTTATTCCTGCATCAGATAATGCTTCATAACATAGATTAAATTTGGTATAGTCAAACTTTTTAGGGTTTGCCAAGCGTTTTGAGGGTCTGACTTGAGGGTCAGGCCCTTTTAGAATGGGAGTTTTTGAGGGTTTGGTTTTAGGGGCTGACATTTTGCCAGACCCCCTTTTTAGAATTAGTCGAACATCCACCGCTCTGAAGGATAGTGGAGATTATGCTCCTCCAAGATTGCTTGCAGGGCTTCAATGTATCGCTCATTCCGCTGTAGCTCAATCCAGTTACCATGGCAGGTTTCATCAGCTTCCTCAACTTCAAGCTGCTTCTGCTGATAACCTTTTCATTTGATACATTTATGGTTTTTGCTAAAAGCACAGTAGTTTGTCATAATTCATCCTCACTTTCATCCATATATAAAACAGTGTTGTATACAAGGAAGGGGCGATGCTGTATTCCATGGGGATCAACTCCAGGCATTGCTTAATAAGATGTGGTTGCAACTGGCTCGTAAGGGAAATGTATTTGGAATTTATTAATCTCTGGATGGAGAGCATTTTACTATGGCACGCCTTATCTATCTGCCTATGGGTGAAAACATAAAGTAGGATTTGAAGCACAGTCTCTGATGGAGGAGGGCGGCGAGAGATATTTCCGGGATATCATGTTTAAGGAAGGAGTACTGAAAGGATTTTCGAGGCGGGAATGAATAGCATATAGGCATTCAAATACAAGGTGTGAAACTATTTATCTTTATATTTAATTCATTATGGAGGAGTAAAAGGTGAGATACAAAACACTAGGGAAAACTGGACTTAAAGTAAGCGAGATCGGTTTTGGCGGAGAGTGGCTGGAACGCCATGATTTTGATGAATCCGTGGAACTGATAAAATATGCAGCTGCGAAAGGCATTAATATCATTGACTGCTGGATGCCTGATCCAAAATCAAGGGACATTATCGGAATGGCGATGGAAGGGAACCGTGAGAACTGGATCGTTCAGGGACATATCGGGTCAACGTATCAAAATGGACAATATGTCAGAACAAGGGATATGAAGCATGTTATCCCGGCGTTTGAAGATATATTGACACGTATGAAAACAGATTATATCGACCTCGGGATGATTCATTACATAGATGCTCAGGAAGACTGGGATAACTGTATGAGTACCGAGTTTATCAGATATGTTCACAGATTGCATGATGAGGGAGTTATAAAGCATATAGGTCTGTCTACTCATAACCCCAGAATTGCAAAACAGGCAGTTGAAACCGGATTCATCGAAATGCTGTTGTTTTCGGTAAATCCGGCATTTGATATGCGGCCTGCAACTGAGGATCTTGATTCGATGTTTAGCGGATATGACGGGGATTATTCCGGGATCGATCCTGAAAGAGCGGAAGTATACCGTCTGTGCGAGGAAAATGAAGTCGGGATCACGGTTATGAAAGGGTTTTTCGGAGGAGCATTGTTTGATGAAAAACGATCTCCGTTTGGAGTTGCTTTTACTCCTAAACAGTGTATTCACTATGCACTGACAAGACCCGGAGTATCATCTATCCTGTGCGGATACGATACAAAAGAACAGATTGATGAAGCTGTATCTTATGAAACGGCCACGACGGAGGAACTGGATTACGCTTCGGTCATTGCTTCTGCGCCGATGCATTCGTATATGGGGCAGTGCACATATTGCGGACACTGCAAACCCTGCCCGGTGAATATAGATATCGCAATGGTTAATAAGTTTTATGACCTTGCAACAGCTCAGGAGAATGTACCGGAAAGTGTTAAATCCCATTATGAGGCGCTTGGAACAACAGCTGATGCTTGTGTGGGATGTAAAAGTTGCGAAAGCAGATGCCCATTTGGTGTAAAAGTGGCTGACAGGATGAAAGTGACGCAAAAACTGTTCGGCTGCTGATGCCAAGGACAACATAGGCAGCAAGCTTAGAAAAGCAGTTAATTGTGAATGAGGTAATCTGAAATGAAGACTATAGATATGACAGAAGGAAAAATAGCAACTAAGCTAACAAAATTCGCTATTCCATTAATAGCCGGTAATATACTGCAGCAGATGTATGTGTTTTTCGATACGCTGTTTGTGGGTAGATATATAGGAACAAATGGATTGGCGGCATTGGGAACTGTTGAATGGATTGTTTTCATAATAATCAGTGGAGCCCAGGGCTTTACTCAGGGATTTTCAATAGATATAGCACAAAGTGCAGGAAAAAAAGATAGGAAGACATTAGAGGAGGCAATTGAAGGATCAATAAATGTATGCGTGTTACTGTCAATAACAATAACAGCAGTTGGTTTGATTTTGGGCAAAGGTCTTTTGAGGTTATTAAATACACCGGATGAAATTATTGGTTTATCCTGGAGTTATTTGAGAATTCTCATACTGGGAATTGCCATAACGACTTTTTATAATATGTTTTCTGGAATATTAAGATCATATGGTAACAGCGTTACCCCTTTAAATGCTTTGATTCTATCTTCTATTGTAAATATTATTTTGGATTTTCTGTTTATTTACTATTTTAAGTTAGGAGTAGTGGGAGCTGCAGTTGCGACATTGCTGGCACAGTTAAGTTCTTTGATTTATTGTACCAAGTATGTTGTGAAGATTTTTGGAGATGATAAGCTGCATTTTTCGTTTAACGTAAATCCAAGAAAAATGTATGAGTTGATCAAGCTCGGAGTCCCGTTATGCTTCCAAAACATAGTGATCGGCATTGGAGGAGTAGCAGTTCAAGCTGTCATAAATACATATGGAGCGGTATTTATAGCTGGTTACACTGCAGCGAATAAACTATATGGTCTGTTAGAAATAGGAGCATGGGGCCTGAATGGAGCAGTTGGAACGTTTGTAGGACAAAATAAAGGCGCGAACAATTATCGAAGAGTAAACAAAGGATTTAGGATATCAGTAGTTATGGCAATTGTGATGGGGGCATTTATGTCTGGAATCATGTTGGGACTGGGAGAGCCAATACTACGCCTGTTCTTAGAACAAGAAGGCACCGTAAATATGAGCACCATAACGATTGGTAAAGAATTTTTAAACTTCTTAGCTGCCTTTTTTCCTTTGCTTTATATTTTGTATGTGCTTTATGCAGTTGTGCAGGGAATGGGAAATACGTTTATGTCTATGATATCAAGCTTTGCTCAATTGTTTATGCGAATCGCATGTGCATATTTATTAACTAGCAAAATAGGATATTATGGATTTTTTGTTGGCGAAGTTATGGCATGGGTAGGATCCAATTTGATGTTGTACCTAGCATATAGAATAAAAATGAAGAAGTGGAGGTTGGAATGTTATGCCGAATAAAATAGATATTTATAAAATGCTTTGTGAAGGAATCAAATAATAACAGCTAGAACAAACATTTCAAATGGTTAAAAATGAGGGTGGTTTTTTGCATGTATTTCAGAGTATAATGCCTTTTAAGAGTTTTTGCATACGGAAGGAGGAAGTATGAGCACTAGAATTGGTATTATCGGATATGGAAATCTTGGTAAGGGGGTAGAACTCGCAGTTAAGGCAGCGCCTGATATGGAACTTGTTGCTGTTTTCACTAGAAGAGATCCCGCTTCATTATCAATAAAGACAGCAGGCGTACCTGTTGTATCTGTTAAGGACGTTGCAGATTGGAAGGATAAGGTTGATGTTATGATCCTTTGTGGTGGTAGCGCAACAGATCTTCCTGAGCAGACACCTGAGTTTGGTAAGCTTTTCAATGTAGTAGACAGTTTTGACACACACGCAAGAATTCCTGAGCACTTCGCTAATGTGGATAAGGTAGCGAAGGAAGCAGGCAAGGTTGCAGTTATCTCCTGCGGATGGGATCCCGGAATGTTCTCACTGGCAAGAGTATACTCAAATGCAATACTTCCCGATGGAAATGATTATACATTCTGGGGAAAGGGTGTATCACAGGGACATTCTGATGCTATCAGAAGAATCGCAGGCGTTAAGAATGCCAAGCAGTACACAATCCCTGTAGAGAGTGCACTTGAGGCTGTTAGAAGCGGAAAGAACCCTGAGCTTACAACAAGAGACAAGCACACAAGAGAGTGCTTCGTTGTTCTTGAGGATGGAGCTGATGCAGCAAAGGTAGAGAAGGAAATCAAGGAGATGCCTAACTACTTTGCTGACTATGACACAACAGTATACTTCATCAGCGAGGAGGAGCTTCTTAAGAACCACAGCGGCATGGCACACGGCGGCTTCGTATTCAGAAGTGGTAAGACTGGTGCTGATAAGGAACACAACCACATCATCGAGTACAGCTTAAAGCTTGATTCAAACCCTGAGTTCACAACAAGCGTACTTGTTGCAGTTGCAAGAGCTGCATTCAGAATGCAGAAGGAAGGTCAGACAGGCTGCAAGACAATGCTTGATATTCCTCCGGCTTATCTCTCAGATAAGAGCGGCGAGGAGCTTAGAGCACACTTACTTTAATATGAATGTCTGGCGGGTGGGGACGTTACACCTCATCCGTCAGCTTCGCTGACACCTTCCCCTCAAGGGGAAGGCTTTTTTTATTTTCTTCATGAGTCTGGTTGATTCCAAATACACTTTTTCTTTACGAGTCCATTTTATGGTACAATAAAAATATGAAAAAGATTAAAGTTCTTCACATCGTGGGGGCGATGTATCCCGGTGGAATGGAAAATTTCATAATGAATATCTATGAAAACATAGACAGGGAGAAGTTCTGTTTTGATTTTGCGGTTCATAGCATGAAGGAAAACGACTATGAGCCGAGGATCAGGGAGCTTGGCGGGAAGGTGTTTTTACTGCCGAGAATGACGGGACATCCCATGGATAATCTGGCCAAGCTCAGGAAGATTGTCAATGAGGAAGAGTATGACATTGTGATAAGGCACACTGCCAATGCTCTTGTTGCGCCGCAGCTTTGGGCAGCCAGGAAGGAAAAGGCGATAACGGTCTGTCATTCTCACAATGAAACAGATCCGAAGAAGTTTGTGCATTTTCTTTTCAGACCTATGCTGGTGAGCAATGCGGATATAAGGCTTGCCTGTTCCGAAAATGCCGGAAAATGGATGTATGGGAATAAGGACTTTCGGATAATAAATAACGCGATCGATTTAAACAAGTTCGAGTTTAAGGAAGAAAAGAAGCAGAAGGTAGTAGATGAGTTTCATCTTGAAGGAAAGCATATCTACGGGCATATTGCAAATTATATTGCTTCGAAGAATCACTCGTTTTTGATGGATATATTCTCGGAAATCGCAAAGCTGGATGATAAGGCTGTGCTCATATGCCTCGGAGAGGGTGAGCTCAAGGCTGAGACAGTGCAGAAGGCGGCAGAGCTTGGGATTTCTGATAAAGTGATTTTTACCGGCATCAGACATGATGCGCAGAATTTTATGTCTGCATTCGAGACGATGATATTCCCTTCGTTTTTCGAGGGACTTCCGCTTACTCTCGTTGAGGCACAGGTGGCAGGCCTTCCGATTCTGATGTCGGATACGATTACCGATAAGGTGATTGTGACAAAGGGGCTTGTGGAAGCAAAGGCGCTCTCTGATGGCGCGGCAGACTGGGCGAAGAGAGCAGTCGAAATCAGGGAGAAGAATGAAGGTGTGAGCCGGAGCTGTCAGAGGGAGAGTATTCGGGAGCACGGGTATGATCTGGAGCAGTTGGTAAGATGGTATGAGGAGTTCTTGGAGAGCGTGGTGAAGCCATGAAGATAATATTTCATTTGAACAGCATGGGAAGGGGCGGCGCAGAACACGTAGTCAGCATCCTTTCCAGGAAGTTCTCGGAGGCGGGACACGAGGTAATCGTGGCGACGCAGTGGTTTTCCGAGAATGAGTATGAGCTTGGTGAAAAAGTAAAGAGAATATCGGTGGGACTTACCGAGGCAGATGATAGCAAGAGCCGCATAAGCAAGGCGTTTCTTAGGCTTTCAAGACTCAGGGAGTGTTTTAAGAGGGAGAAGCCGGACCTTGTTATATCCTTTTGCGCTAAGGCTAACTTCAGGGCGGCCTTCAGTCTGTTCGGAATGAAGACACCGCTTATAGTTTCTGTAAGAAATAATCCTGTGGAGGATTATAAGGGGCATTTTATAGCCACGAAGTATATGGAAAAAAAGGCAGCAGGCTGCGTTTTTCAGACGCCTGATGCCATGAGCTTTTTCTCAAAGGGGCTTCAGAAGAGATCGAGGATTATATTTAATCCGCTGGATGAAGAGTATCTTAATATAACAAGCGATATGGTACCGGCTGCGGGTGAGAGATCCAAGAGAATCGTGAACGTCGGACGGATATCCGCTCAAAAGAATCAGCTGTTATTATTGAAGGCTTTTAGCAAGATAGCTGATAAGTATCCTGATTACACTCTGGAAATATACGGAGATTTTCAGGAGTCGGAGCTTCTTGATGAAATAACAGCTTTTATCAATGAAAAAGGCTTAAAAGAAAGGGTTTCGGTAATAGAGCCGACAAGTAAACTAAAGGAAAAGATTATGGATGCAGCGCTTTTTGTGCTTTCATCGGACTTCGAGGGAATGCCAAATTCGCTTATAGAGGCTATGGCGATGGGGATTCCATCAATATCAACCGATTGCCCCTGCGGAGGATCGAGACTTTTGATAGACAGCAGGAGATCCGGAATTCTTGTGCCCGTCAGGGATGAGGAAGCACTGGCAGCAGCGATGGACAGGGTACTTTCCGATAATGAGCTTTCAGACAAGCTTTCGCGCAATGCCATGAAGATAACAGACAGGGTTCAGCCTGACAAAATATGCAGAGAATGGGAGGAGTTTATCGATTATGCCAAAGGGAACAAATCAGAAACTTAAACTTTATTATCTCGCAAAAATTCTGTTGGAGCAGACGGATGATGAACATGGTCTCACCATGCCGGATATCCTTGAGGAACTGGACAGGTATGAGGTGAGCGCTGACAGAAAGAGCATTTACACCGATATAGAGGCTCTTAATGATATCGGCCTTGATGTTGTTGGCGAAAAGAGCGGCAAATACTTTGTCTATCACATCGGAAGCAGAAGATTTGAGCTTGCAGAGCTTAAACTCCTTGTGGATGCGATTGGCTCTTTCAAATTCATTACGGAGAAAAAATCAAATGCTCTTATTAAGAAGCTGACGACTCTTGCCAGCACCTATGAGGCAACCCAGCTGGAGAGACAGCTTGCCGTGCAGGGCAGAGTGAAGACCATGAACGAGAGCATATATTATACGGTTGATGAGATTCACAGTGCGATTTCCGAGAATAAGAAGATCAGCTTTAAATACATGACCTGGGATACGGAAAAGAAGCTTGTTCCGAGGAAAGCTGAGCCCTATGTGATCAGCCCTTGGCGTCTAACCTGGAATGATGAGAATTATTATCTTATCGCTTTTGACTCCGAGTCCGGAAAGATCAAGCACTACCGAGTAGATAAGATGGATAAGATTGAAATCCTTGATGAGAGAAGAGAGGGAAAAGAGCATTTTAAGGCCTTTGACCTTGCAGCCTATACGAACAGAGCGTTCGGAATGTTCGGCGGTGAGGGAACAATGGTTACTCTTACTGTCAAGGATGAGATGGTCGGCGTTATTATCGACAGGTTCGGGAAGAATATCACGATCAAGCCTTCCAAGAAAAAGGGATGGTCAGATGCGAGGGTTGAGGTTGCTGTCAGTGACCAGTTTTTCGGATGGATATTCGGTCTTGGGACTTCCGTAAAAATATCCGCACCGGCTTCTGTGGTAAAAGCGTACAAGACAGAGATCAATAATCTGTTAGAATTCTACAAATAGTCAATTCTTTACTATATTATTATGTGTTATAATTTTGTCGCTTTTTTAGGAGGTTTATTATGAAGAAGGACAAAATTAAACCAATGCTTTTTTCCGTGATTAAGAAATACACGAAAAAGCAATTCACCACTGATGTAATATCAGGTATCATCGTAGCTATTATTGCACTTCCGTTGTCAATAGCCCTGGCGCTTGCTTCAGGAGTAGGCCCTGAGGAAGGTCTTTACACCGCGATCGTTGCGGGATTCATTATTTCCTTCCTCGGAGGCAGCAGGGTTCAGATAGCAGGTCCCACCGCAGCTTTCGCGACAATCGTTGCGGGAATAGTTGCCAAGGACGGAATGGAAGGCCTTATGATGGCAACCATCATAGCCGGAATTCTCCTTATTCTGATGGGACTGTTAAAACTCGGAAGTCTCATCAAATTCATTCCCTATACAATTACAACCGGTTTTACCGCGGGAATAGCAGTGACAATCCTTATCGGACAGATCAAGGATTTCCTGGGGCTTACATATCCCAAGGGAACCGTGACAATCGAAACTATCGAGAAGCTGGAAGCTATCGTTAAGAATATCGCAACCATCAATTATCAGGCTGTTATAGTCGGAGTGGTTTGCCTTGCAATCCTTATAATATGGCCCAGATTTTTTGAAAAGATTCCCGCATCACTTATAGCCGTAATCGCCGGAATTGTTATGGTAAAATTCCTTGGACTTAAGGTTAATACCATCGGAGATCTTTACACAATTCACGCAGGTCTTCCTAAGTTCCACACACCGACCATCAGCTGGGGGCTTATCAGAGGATCTTTCTCAAATGGCTTTACAATTGCAATTCTTGCAGCAATTGAATCACTGCTTTCCGCTGTGGTTGCAGACGGTATGATAGGCTCACATCACAGATCAAACATGGAGCTTATAGCACAGGGCTGCGGTAACATCGGATCCGTTCTCTTCGGAGGAATTCCCGCAACAGGTGCTATCGCAAGAACAGCTGCAAATATCAAGAACGGTGGTAGAACTCCTATCGCAGGTATTGTTCACTCAATAGTTCTTTTGCTTGTTCTTGTGGTGCTTATGCCCCTCGCGGCGCTTATTCCGATGCCCACAATTGCAGCTATTTTGTTCCAGGTAGCCTACAATATGTGTCAGTGGAGACCTTTCACACATCTGTGTAAGACAGCTCCCAAGAGCGACATTATTGTTCTTGTTACAACCTTTGTCCTCACTGTAGTATTTGATCTTGTTGTAGCTATCGAAGTTGGTATGGTTCTTGCATGTCTGCTCTTCATGAAGAGAATGAGCGAGGAGTCAACGGTTCGCGGCTGGACATATATTGATCCGGACGACGCTGACGTTAACGCAGAGGATCCTGACAGTATTGACCTCAGAGTTGTTCCTAAGCACGTTCGTGTTTACGAGATTTCAGGTCCTATGTTCTTCGGAGATGCAGATGCTCTTGCGGAAATCACCACTAAGGATTTCACAAAGAGTCTTGTTATCAGAATGAGAAGTGTACCTGCCCTTGATGCGACAGCGATGCGTTCACTCGAGATGCTTTATGAAAACTGCAAGAAGAAGGGTGTTCGTCTCATTTTCTCACATGTTAACGAGCAGCCCATGAGAACAATGGAGAAGGATGGCTTCGTAGAAAGAGTTGGCCGCGAGAACTTCGCCGCCCACATAGACGAGGCCCTTGAAAAAGCCTCTCATTGATGAGTAATACGGCCCGGAGAGTAGAGCATCTGCGATTCCTATCTCGTTGCAAAAAACGCATAATCGATAGAAATCGCAGACACTCTATCCCCGGGCCTTACGTTATTTAATCCCTGGGTTTGAAGTAGAAGTTGCCCTGAACTCTGTCGGTGCGGATTGAGTTGATAAAGGCGCCGGGGTCCAGATCTTTGATGGCGGGGATGAGCTTTCTTGTGTCAGAGGCACTTACAACGGAGTAGACAATCATTTTGTTGTTGTGCTCGAAGGAACCCTCGCCGTGCATAAGCGTGGCACCGTGGTTGGCAATCTTATAGATCAGCTCGCATACCTCGGCGGGCTTGTCCGTGATAATGAAAAGAGTTTGCTGCTGGTAGGTTCTGTACATAACGTGAAGAACCTGAGTGGCAACATACTGGAAAATGATGGAATACAGAGCCTTGTCCCAACCAAAGAGAAAGCCTGCGACTGTAAGGATCACACAGTTTCCCGCAAGGATTATGGGGAAGGCATCAATACCTTTTCTCTGAGATAAAAAGATTGAGATAAAGTCGGTACCGCCGCTGGTGGCATCAACCATGAGGCAGATGGAAAGTGACACACCTGCGAAGATGCCGCCGAAAATGGCGATAAGGAGCGGATCATTGGTGATGTAAAGCTCCGGAATCATATCTACGAAGAAACCGTTTGTGAGCACCATGATCATTGAATATAATGTAAATTTTTTGCCGATATAACGAAAACCAATATAGATGGGAATGATGTTGAGCACTACGTTGATGGGCGTATACGGAATTTTCGTATTAAAATACTTAAGCGCGATACGCTGAATTATAATGGTGAGTCCCTGGGCTCCGCCCGGGTAGAGACCACCTGCGTTTACGAAGGTCTGTATGTTAAGTGCCATCAAAAAAGCAGCCAAAAGAACTACTACAAGTCTGATGCTGCCTCTCCTGAAGTCCAATTTCATAATTGAAATCTCCCTACAAAACGTGTATTTGAAATACATTACCTATAGGTTATAATACATTATTGGAGTAGTGATTTGCAAATCGGAAAATGCGAAAAAATCATGCGTTTTGCAATTATTTAAAACAAGGTTAACTATATTTTTTCAAGAATAGGAATAAGATGACAAATTCAGTTAAGAAAGGAAGACAGGGTATCTACAGTCTTTTCATAAAAAGGCTCATAGATATCATTCTCTCACTTCTGGTGTTGGTCTGCTTTTCATGGCTATACCTGATACTCGCGATTTTAGTACGCGTTAAGCTGGGAAGCCCGGTTATTTTCAAACAGCCGCGCCCGGGTAAGGATGAGAAGGTCTTCAATCTGTACAAATTCAGAACAATGACAGACAAGAGGGACGAGAACGGCAACCTTCTTCCCGATGAGGACAGGCTTCCGGAGTTTGGTAAAAAGCTCCGTGCCACAAGCCTTGATGAACTCCCGGAGTTCATCAATATTTTAAAAGGGGATATGAGTTTTGTCGGTCCAAGACCTCTTCTCGTTAAATATCTTCCTTTATATAATGAAGAACAAAAGAGAAGGCATGACGTTCGCCCCGGTCTTACGGGATGGGCGCAGGTCAACGGAAGAAACCTTCTTAGCTGGGAGGACCGCTTTGAGAAGGATGTCTACTACGTCGACCATCTTTCATTTTTGATGGATCTTAAGATTGTCTTTATGACAGTGGCTGTTGTATTCAAACACGATGATATCAACAGCGCCACTGATGCAACTATGGAGGCCTTCACCGGCACTCCGCCCAAGAAAGAAGAGTAAAAATGAATATTTTATTTACAAGCGTCGGAAGGCGCTGCGAACTTTTAAAAGATTTCAGACAGACACTCGGAGATAAGCTAAGGATCGTTGTTACGGATAACAGTCCCTATGCACCGGCTCCGGCCTTTGCCGATACGGCTTACAGAGTGCCGCTTATTACGGATGAAAACTATATTCCGATCATTCTCGAGATATGTAAAAAGGAAAAAATAGATGCAATAACAACTCTCATCGATCCCGAGATTTCTATTCTCGCCGATAACAGAGAGAAATTTGAGGAGCTTGGAGTTACTGTCCTTGCTCCTTACAAGGAGACCGCGGATCTTTGCTTCAATAAATTCGAGATGTTTAAGTATCTGAAGGAAAACGGTGTTTCGACAGTACTTACCTTCGGAACCTTTGCTGAGTTCAAGGAGAGCTACGACAAGGGCGAGATCAGCCTTCCCGTTTTTGTTAAGCCCAGATGCGGAAGCGGAAGCGTTGGCGCGAGGAAGGTAGAGAGCATAGAGCTTCTTGAGGGGCTTACAGCCAGAAGTCCCGAGCTCATTATTCAGGAGTTTATGGACGGAAAGGACATGGATGCGGATATTTATGTTGACACCTTAACCCATGAGCCGGTTGCGATTTTTTCCAAAAAGAAGATATCAACTACCATTGGAGGAGCCAACAAAACCATCTCCTTTAAGGATGAGGCCCTCTTTGAGTTTGTTAAAAAGGCCATGAAGGTGTTCAAGTTTAACGGACCTCTGGATATGGATCTTTTTTACAAGGATGGTCAGTATTATCTCTCGGAGATTAATCCCAGATTCGGCGGGGCTTATCTCCATGCTTACGGCGCGGGTGTTGACTTCCCTTCACTTATTTATACAAATGTTGTGGAGAAGAAGGCGAACGAATCGATTATCGGCCAGTACGAAGAGGACGTCTGCATGCTTATGTATGACAGCGTTGTAATAGAAAAGCTCTCTAATCTCGAGGGCAACATGCAGGAGATAAACTAAGAACCATTTTTGAAGGATCGTGAAAATATGACGATACTGATTCTTACAAATTATGCAAATGGGTTATACCTTTTCAGGAAAGAGCTTCTTAAGTCATTTCTGGATGCGGGGCATATTGTTCTTATATCCGTTCCTTATGATGAGAACTGTAAGAAACTGGAGAAATACTGTACCAGGCTTATTGATACTCACCTGGAGAGACATGGCAGTAATCCGATTCATGATATAGACCTTTTTAACAGATATAATTCCCTTATGAGGGAGCTTAAGCCTGATGTGGTGCTTACCTACACGATAAAGCCGAACTTATACGGCGGGCTTGCCGCAAGACTTCAGAAGATCCCATATATCACCAATATTACGGGACTTGGGATGGCTATTGAAAACGGCGGTTTTATGAGTAAAGTCCTGATAACTCTTTACAGGAGTGCCTCAAAAGGTGCAAAGAAGGTCTTTTTCCAGAATGAACGAAACAGAAAGTTTATGCAGGACAGAGGTGTTGCGCTTCATAACAGCGGTCTTCTCCCGGGATCCGGCGTTAATCTTGATGAGCATCCCTTCAGAGCATATCCACTTGAGGATGGAGGAATACACATCCTTGCGGTCATCAGGGTGATGAAGGACAAGGGAATAGAGGAGTTCTTAGAGGCTGCGGATATCATTTCGAAGAAGCATGAGAACGTGTTCTTCGACCTTGTCGGCGAGTACGAGGAGGATGAGAGGCAGATCTACGAGCCTATGATAGCTGAACTTGTGAAAAAGGGCAGCCTAACCTATCACGGACATCTCGACACGGTAGAACCCATTATGGATAAGAGCCACATAATCGTGCATCCTTCTTATCATGAGGGCATGTCGAATGTGCTTCTGGAGGCAGCAGCCTGCGGAAGGCCGATCCTTTGCAGCAATATACATGGGTGCATAGAAGCTCTCGATGGTGAAAACAGCGGTTTTGCTTTTGAACCAAAGAGTACAGAGGCGCTTGTTGCAGCGATTGAGCGGATTCTTGCACTTTCCGAAAAGGACAGGGTAAAAATGGGCCGGGCCGGAAGATTGTACATTGAACAGAATTTTGACAGAAGAATTGTCACAGACGCTTATAGGGCGGAACTTGAGAGCCTGTGAGTTTGACAGACATAGTATAATAGTAGAGTAAATATATTTTTAGGAGAAAGAAAAATGAGTTTGTACGAAAAACTCCTTGCAGGCGAGGAGAAGCTTTCACTTGTAGGACTTGGTTATGTAGGAATGCCCATTGCGGTAGCATTCGCTAAGAAGATAAAGGTTGTAGGCTACGATTTCAATGCTGAAAAGGTAGCACTTTACAAAAAGGGAATCGATCCCACCAGAGAGGTCGGGGACGATGCGATTAAGAAGACAGAGGTTGACTTTACTGCCGATCCCGAGAAGCTTCGCGAGTGCAGATTTCACATCGTAGCGGTTCCGACACCGGTTAATGATGATCACACACCTGATCTTACACCCGTTGAGAGTGCCAGCAGAACACTTGGAAAGTACCTGACAAAGGGCTCCATTGTTGTATACGAGTCAACGGTTTATCCCGGAGTTACAGAGGATGTCTGCGTTCCGATTCTTGAGAAGGAGTCAGGACTTAAGTGTGGCGTTGATTTTAAGGTTGGCTACTCACCCGAGCGTATCAATCCCGGTGACAAGGTTCACAGACTTGAGACTATAGTGAAAATCGTATCCGGTATGGATAAGGAGACCCTCGAGGAGGTTGCAAACGTTTATAAGCTTGTGGCTCTTGCAGGTGTTCACGAGGCAGAGACTATTAAGGTTGCAGAGGCTGCAAAGGTTATCGAGAACAGCCAGAGAGATATCAATATTGCTTTCATGAACGAGCTTTCAATGATCTTCCATCGCATGGGAATCGACACCAAGAGCGTTCTTGAGGCAGCAGGTACGAAGTGGAACTTCCTTAACTTCAAGCCCGGTCTCGTAGGCGGTCACTGCATAGGTGTAGATCCTTACTACCTCACCTATAAGGCTGAGGAGCTCGGCTATCACAGCCAGATCATTCTTTCAGGTCGCCGTATCAACGATGATATGGGAAAATATATTGCGGAGTCCTGTGTTAAGAATCTTATTGCCCAGGATCTCAATGTAAGACATGCAAGAGTAGGTATTCTTGGCTTTACCTTCAAGGAGAACTGTCCTGATACACGTAATACCAAGGTTATCGATATTTACAATGAACTTCAGGAATACGGAATCTCACCTATCGTGGTAGATCCGCAGGCCGACAGCGATGAGGCTAAGCGTCTCTATGGAATCTCCTTCAATACAATGGACGATTTCAAGGATATGGATGCGGTTATCGTTGCGGTTGCTCATGAGGACTTCCTCGGAATTACCACTGAGGATATCAAGAAGTGGTACAATCCCGAGCACAAGAGAAGAGTATTCCTTGATATAAAGGGTATCTATGACAAGAACAGCTTCGATCCTTCAGAGTTCTCATATTGGAGACTTTGATGACGAGGCAGTTATAAGCAAAAACAAATGGGGGATATGCCGCCACCGCAGCGTGGCGGCGTTATTGTATGAAGATTGTAATCAGACTTGATGATTTTTCTCCGGGTATGGATATGGGGAAATTTAGGCGTTTTAAGAGGCTTCTTGATGAGTATCATATCAAGCCTCTTATTGGCGTTGTTCCGGAAAACCGGGATCCAAAGCTGGATGCCTTTCGCGATGAGCCTGAGGAGGATAATAAGAAGGCAAAGGGCAGAGAGGAACTTCCTGATGATAAGATTCGCGAGGAGGACTATCCTTTCTGGCATCTTGTAAGGAATCTTCAGTCCGAGGGCTGGATAATTGCCATGCACGGGCTACATCATGTGTATACCACCAAGAAGGGTGGAATGCTGCCCCTTAACAAGCAGTCCGAGTTTGCGGGTATTGATCTGGAGAAACAGATTGATATGATAGCTGAGGGAAAGCGTATCCTTGGTGGACATGGTATAGCTACCGACTTTTTCATGGCACCGAGCCACAGCTACGATAAGAATACTATGACTGCTCTTGCTGAAAACGGATTCAGAAGAATAACAGATGGTTTTGGAAAGAGAGCATACAGAAGATTCGATATGACTTTCTATCCGATTTCATTTAAGAAGGATGCGGTGCTTAAGGATGAATCCGAGGGATACACAACCTTTGTTATTCATACCAATACCTTAAATGGTGACGATTTTGCCTACTATGAGAAGGTATTTGCCAGCGGAAAAGTAGTGAGCTGGGATGAATGGCTTTTGGAGGAGCCTGCGGAGGCTTCTGACTTACAGGGGATTAAAGAATATCTAATGGCACGCTTTAAATATATCGCCGTGCATAAAAGGTGGTAAAGATGGCGCAACCGATAAGAATATTACATGTTTTTGGAACACTGGGACTTGGCGGAGCGGAGAGCCGCATCATGGATCTGTACAGGCATATCGACAGAGAGCGTGTACAGTTTGATTTTTTGGTGCATGCGGATGCTGATCCCACCGGTAAGAAGTGCCCCACATCAGACGAACTTATGCTGGTGAGAAAGCCGGATTATTTTGATGATACTGTAAAAAAACTGGGCGGAAATATCTATGCAGTTCCCAGATTTCATGGGACAAATGCAAGGGATTACAAGAATGCCATAAGGATGTTCTTTATGCAGCACAGGGGAGAATGGAAGATGGTGCAGGGCCATATGACAAGTACGGCTGCCATTTATCTCCCGATCGCCAAGAGCTGTGGGATAGGAACTACCATAGCACATGCGAGAAGTGCCGGTGTTGATCCCGGATTAAAGGGCGTTGTGACAAAAATAATCAGGGCACCTCTTGCAAAAGAGGATACCTGTGATCTGAGATTTGCCTGCACGGAGAACGCTGCAAGGTCGGTATTTGGCGATACCATGACTGATGAGGGCCTTGTAAGGATTATTCCAAATGCTATTGATCTCAAGAGATTTGTTTATAATCAGGAAGTAAGAGATAAGATAAGAAAAGAGCTGGGACTCTCCAATGCCATCATAATCGGGCACGTGGGGAGATTCCATTATGCCAAAAATCATGAGTATTTGCTTAAGGTATTTGCCGAATTTCTGCGAATCCTTAACCATGATGATGCCAATTCCTTCAGTATGCTCCATGGAATGAGGATAAGGCTTCTCATGCTGGGAGAGGGCTCCCTGATGGATACCATGAAACAGCTGGCGGTAGATCTTCATATAGAAAAACACGTGATATTTTGTGGTAATAAGTCCAATGCCAATGAGTACTATCAGGCGATGGATTATTTTCTCTTCCCTTCGAGGTACGAGGGACTTCCGGGAACTGTTGTTGAGGCACAGGCAGCAGGACTTCAGTGTCTTGTCTCTGATTCAATAACACCTGAAGTTGATATAACTCCTCTTGCAAGCAGGATGAGTATTGAGGAACCTCCGGCTATGTGGGCGAGGAAGATTCTAAATGACCTTATGCTCAGGGATTACTCCGAAGGAGAGGATGAAGACGCGCTTCCTATCGGGGACAGAGAGGCCTCATCAGAGCCTTTGACAGCTATGATCAGAGAGGCCGGTTTCGATGTACGGACTCAGGCAGAGCATTTGCAGAGCTTTTATTTAACTGGAAGATTTTGATAAGGTACCGGTTCATGTGCGGAATATGCGGATTTTTTTCCAAAAATAGAATAACAGAAGATGAGCTGCGTATCATGAACGATACCATGATTCACAGAGGCCCCAATGATAACGGCGTGGAGCTCTACCCGGGGAAAGATGGCTACACCATAGGCTTTGCCCAGAGAAGACTCTCGATAAACGATTTGTCGCCCTTGGGACATCAGCCGATGAATTCTGCGGATGATAGAATATCAGTTGTTTTTAATGGGGAGATTTACAATTTCCTGGAGCTGAAGGAAGAACTTAAGGGCTATCCTTTTAAATCAACCTGTGATACAGAGGTTATTCTCGCAGGATACCTTAAGTGGGGCAAGGATTTGCCGCAGCATATACATGGTATGTTTGCGATTGCTCTCTATGACAGGGAGACGGATGAGCTGCTTCTTATCAGGGACAGAATCGGTAAAAAGCCTTTGTATTACTGGTATGAAGCCGGAAATATTGTATTTGGCTCGGAGCTTAAGCCCATTATGAAGTGCCCGGGCTTTAAGGGGGATATCAGAAAGTCGATAATTCCGCGATATCTGTATCAGCAATATATAAATGCTCCTGAGAGCATTTTTGAGAATGTATGGCAGGTTGAACCCGGACAGATGCTGGTTTTCAAAAACGGTGAGGTTACAAAGACCGGATACTGGAGCATTAAGGAAGCCTATAAAAAGGGATCGGCTTCCATGATAGAAGATTACAGCGAGGCGAAGGCAGGACTTAAAAAACGCCTTCAAAAGTCTGTGGCTGACCGAATGATAGCGGATGTTCCTCTTGGAACATTTTTGTCAGGTGGCTATGATTCTTCGCTTATAACAGCGCTTGCTCAGGAACACAGTGATTCACCGGTGAAGACTTTCAGTATCGGCTTTAATGTTCCGGAGTATAACGAAGCCGAGTTTGCAAAGAAGGTGGCGGAGCATCTTGGAACAGATCACACAGAGCTGTATATAGATGAGGCAGAGATGCTCGAGCTTGTGGACAGTATTCCGGATTACTATGATGAGCCCTTTGCGGATGAGTCACAGATACCGACCATGCTTGTGTGTAAGCTTGCAAGGCAGAAGGTGACAGTTGCTCTGTCGGGAGATGGCGGAGACGAGTTTTTCTGCGGATATAATGTATATGAGCATGTGGCGAAGGCCAGGGAGCTTGACCTCCTGGGCGGAGTTGTGAGCGGCGTAGGACAGATTCCGGTAGGAAAAGATAAGCTTCTTACTAAGCTTCCGATAAAAGTGCAGGCGGTTGCAAATAACCGTGACCCCGAGACCAAGACTCAGATATCTTCTCCTGCATATATTCCCGCGGCTCATGCCCTTGTTACGGGAATTGAGGAACCGGATCAAAAGCTTACCTATGAGCAGTATGTAAACCGCAGATTCGGAGAGAGCGGACTTTTTCCGTGTCAGTATCCCGTGGAGTCCTCCTATGAGGTGGATGACTGGCAGGTAAGGCGCATGCTTCTTGATATGGACACCTATCTTCCCAGTGATATTCTTGTGAAGATGGACAGAGCTTCGATGAAATATTCGCTTGAGTGCAGATGCCCTATTATGGATACAGCTGTTATGGAATACAGTTTTTCCATACCACATGGTTTTAAATATATGAACGGAGATAAGAAGCATATCCTTAAAGATATTGCTTATGACTATATACCGAAGGAACTACTGGACAGGCCCAAGAAGGGCTTTGGAGTTCCGATGGATGCCTGGCTTAGAGGCCCCTTGAGAGATAGTCTCATTGATTTAAGTAACGAGAGTTATCTTAAAAAACAGGGGATATTTAATCCCGAATACACGTCTTCTTTTATCAGAAATTATCTTGAAAAAGGTGACGGCGGTGCTTCGACGGGCGCCAACTTCTCCAGACTTTCCTGGAGTTTTCTGAGTTTCCAAAAGTGGTATGAGAGGTACTTATGACAGGTGGCGGTAAGCTGAGAAAAAAGCATATTGCTATGTATATAGGATCGCTGAACAAGGGCGGTGCCGAGCGCGTTATGTGTAACCTTGCCGAGTATTTTTACAGCATAGGTTATAAGGTTACGCTTGCGACCACCTATCTGTCCGATGACGAGTACGAGCTCCCCGATGCCGGATGGAAAGTTCTTGAGGACGAGGATGACAAGAATGCTGTTAAGGTTTTAAGTCCCGATGAAACGGAGAGGTATGTTGACCTTACGGGCGGTGTTCCGATGGGAATCGGACGTGTATTTACCGCTCTGATGCCCTACGAGCAGGGAAACAGACTGCAGAATTTTCATAGGAGAATTCATAAGCTGACAAATACCTGGGAGAGAATAAAGCCTGATCTGATACTGTCATTTCTTGGAAAAAACAATGTTATGGCAATACAGTCGGCACTGGGACTTGATATACCCGTGGTGGTTTCGGTGAGGGCAACACCTTCGGAGGAATATGCGGGAACCGGCCTTAATCTTGCTATGAAGACTTTGTTTCCGGGGGCTGCGGGAGTTGTGGTTCAGACCAATGGGGCGATGGATTATTTCGGTTCACTGATAAAGACGAAATGTAAAGTCCTTCCAAATGCAGTCAATGAAGAATTCATAGGACATGACATCGTTCCCTTTGATGAGCGTAAAAAGGTAATAGTATCAGTAGGAAGACTTGATGAAAACAAGAACCAGAAGATACTTATAAATGCTTTTTCCTATGCTGTAAAGAAATATCCGGACTACAGGCTGGTTCTCTATGGCGACGGACCTACAAGAGACCTCTTGGAGAGACTCTGCAGGAGCCTTGGAATTCTTGATGAGACCGGTAAAGGCGCTGCCGGTAAGGTAACCTTCATGGGTAGTGTTGACAGGATTGCCGACAGAATCGCGGAGGCAGAGATATTTGTGCTGACATCCAGAACTGAGGGTATGCCCAATGCACTAATAGAGGCGATGGCCCTCGGACTTTGCTGTATTTCTACGGACTGTCCCTGCGGAGGCCCGGCAGATCTCATAGTTAATGGTAGGAACGGGATACTGATTCCCATGGAGAGCGATGTAAACATGGCGATGAGTATTTTCCATGCGTTGGAGCGTATAATGGAGGATCCTACGATTGCCAGAAAGATGGCGGCATCTGCCCTTGAAGTCAGGGATAAGTATAACCCGCAGGTAATAAATGAGATGTGGCGCAAATATTTTGAAGAATTGATGTAAGAGATTTTTTATAAAAAATATTGATATTAAAGGAGATAGCGGATGCAGTTTAACTCATATATTTTCATACTGTGCTTTTTGCCGCTGTCTCTTATTTTATATTTTCTTTTCCATGATATGGGGAAGAAAAAGATGGCGATGACATCACTTCTGTTGATGTCGCTTTGGTTTTACGGATATTTTAATCCCTACTATCTTGCAATTATCTGCAGCAGTATTGTCGTAAACTATCTGCTATCCAGAGCCATGAGTATATACAGAAGGCCATGTTTGATAGCAGGCGTTCTTTTTAATGTAGGATTGATTTTTTATTTTAAGTACTACGATTTCTTTATCGAAAATGTCAACAGCGTTTTCGGAACCGGTTTTAATCTCAGGCATATAGTATTGCCGCTTGGAATCAGCTTTTTTACATTCCAGCAGATATCCTTTATCGTGGATTCCTACAAGGGTGAGACCGGCGACTATTCGTTTCTCGAATATGCGCTGTTTGTGTCGTATTTCCCTCAGTTGGTGGCAGGTCCTATAGTACTCCATTCCGAGCTCATTCCGCAGTTCAGAGATGAAAAAAAGCACAGGATTAACTTTGAAAACTTATGCCGCGGAATTATGCTGTTTTCAAGGGGACTTGCCAAAAAGATGCTGATTGCGGACACCTTCGGAAAAGCTGTGGACTTTGGCTTTTCGCAGGCAGCTCTTATTCCGGTGGGAGAGGGTGCTCTGACAATTCCCGAGATAATTATTGTTATGTTATCCTACACCTTCCAGATTTACTTTGATTTCAGCGGTTACAGCGATATGGCAACGGGACTTGGTGCGATGTTCAACCTGGATATTCCGATGAACTTCAATTCACCCTACAAGGCAATATCCATCGCAGGTTTCTGGAAGCGCTGGCACATGACACTAACAAGATTCCTTACGAATTATATTTATATTCCGCTCGGCGGTAACCGGAAGGGGAAGCTTCGAACTTATATAAATACACTTGTTGTTTTTCTGGTGAGCGGAATCTGGCACGGTGCGAACTGGACATTTATTCTGTGGGGTGTATTCCACGGATTGTTTCAGTGCATCAACAAGCTTACGCACGGAATATACAAGTCGGTTTGCGATAATGCCGCAAAACTCCCGGCGGGTAAGGTTTTTGCCGGAATAATAAAGACCGTTAGCTGGATAATAACATTTGGTATATTAAATGTGCTGTGGCTTCTTTTCAGAGCTGACAGCGTAGAGCAGTGGCTTCAGATTTTAAGAAGACTCTTTGTGCTCAATCTCGATGTGAGATCTGAGCTTATTGAGGGCTTTAGAATCCCGAGATTCAGATATGTATTGTCTGCGCTTCATCTGCCTGATGCTGATAACGTGGTACTTCTTACGGGATGCGCCCTTTCGATGATTGCGGCTCTTCTGATATGCCTTTGCTGCAAAAACAATTATGAGAGAAAGTACAAGACAGATGCGGTTTCTCTCGTATTTACATGGGTGATTCTCATGGTTTGCATAGTTTCCATGAGTTCAATCTCTACATTTTTATATTTCAACTTTTAATCGGAGCAGAACTTTGTTATGAAAAGCAAAAAATGGTTTTTCTCCATCTTAATATTGTCTGTGGTTTCACTGATCCTGATAGCGGGATTGGTGTTTTTTGTGGACCCGTTTTTCCATTACAGAGCACCGAATCCCAAATTCTTTTATAAGCTTTATGATGAGAGATCGCAAAACGATGGTATAACAAAGCACTTCGACTACGACGCCATAATAACCGGGACCTCAATGGCAGAGAATTTCAAGGCATCGCAGTTGGAAGAGGGACTTGGCTTTAAGACCATTAAGGTGCCCTATTCGGGAGCTACCTATAAGGAGATAAATGACAACCTGGAGGTGGCTTATAGGAGCGGACATAACCCGCGTTATGTTTTAAGGCCTCTTGACTACACGCTTCTTGTAAGAGACAAGGATGAGCTAAGAGATGATATGGGTGAATATCCCTACTGGCTTACAAACGATATTATCTGGGATGATGTGAAATATCTTTTGAATAAGGATGTAATCGTAAGATATACATTACCTGCCATACTTGGATATTTTCAGGGAAAAAACCCCGGATATACGAATTTTGACGAATACAGCTTTACCGACGGGGAAAACATTTACGGAAAAGACCAAGTTCTTCTTGGGAGAAAGAAATTTAAGGAGCCCGAAAAGTATTATCTTCCATCCGATGAAGATATGAAGATGCTCGAGGAAAATATAGAGCAGAACGTCGTTGCGCTTGCCAGAAAGCACCCCGAGACTACATTTTTATATTTCTTCCCGCCTTATTCGATGGCATACTGGGGAGCAGTTAAGGAGGATGGAGAGCTTGATAATCTGTTAATATATAAAGAGAGAGCAATAGAGCTTATGCTCGAATGTGACAACATACATATTTACAGTTTTACTACTCATACGGACATCACCGCTGACCTTGACAGATACAGGGATCAGGCGCATTACGATTATGATGTGAATTGTATGGTGATGGATACTATAATAAAATATGAGAACGGCTATGAAAACACTGACATGTTCTCGGTATCCGACAGAATTACGAAGGATAATGTCATAGAATACGTGGCAGCCGAGAGCGTACTGTTGAGTGAGTTTGATTACAACTCACTGATCAAATGACGGAGCAGTTATGAAGGATATCAGCCATTTTTATTACAAGGGAATAGAACCGGAGAGGCAGCCTCTCGTTACGGTTGCCATATCCTGCTATGATGTCGAGAAGTATATTTCAAGATGCATAGAGTCCGTACTTGCGCAGACGTATTCCAACCTGGATATTCTGATTCTGGATGACGGATCCAGGGACAGAACCGGCAATATCTGCGACTATTATAAGACGCAGGATTCCAGGATAAGGGTGGTGCATCAGAGCAATCAGGGCCCGGGAACCGCAAGGAATTATCTGCTTGATATGGCTTTCGGAGACTTCATTGCGTTTCTTGACGGCGATGACTATGTTGAGAAATACATTTATGAATACATGGTCAGTGCAATCCTTGAGACACAGTGTCCGCTGGCTATCTGTAAGTATTATGAGAACAAGGAAGAGGATCCTGTAAAACGATATCAGCTTACTGAGGACATGCGTGCAAACAGACTCAGGATAATTACGAGGGACGAACTTATCACCGGACTTATTGAGGAATCAGATGAACTTCCTGTCAGAAGTATGGTATGGAACAAGCTTTACCACAGAAGCATTCTGGAAGAGAGACGGTTCCCGGGAGTGATGTTTTACGAAGATAAACTGTTTACACTTCAGGTTCTCGGAGATGTGGAAGAGGCTGTGTTCATTGACACGCCGCTTTATCATTATATAATAGACAGAAAAGAAGGTCTAAGAACACAGGCGGGATTTTTCTGCATTTTTTCAGAGTGGCTTCCGTCACTACGGGATGCGAGGAACTATCTGTGCAGCATAGGCAGGGAAGATCTGGCCTGGTCACAGGATTATCTGAAATATAAGCAGCTTCTCGATTACTATTCTGAGGCCAAGCGTGACAAACTTGGTGATAAAAGTAAGTATCTTCCGGATATAACAGCGGAAATCGAGAAATGCAAAGATTCCTTTGACAAAATATACGGGTGCAGGATTGCTGACCCGAAGGAAAAAAAGCGCATGCAAAAGTTTTTGGAGCATCGCTGGACTTACGATCATTTCTATCTTAGATGATAATAATACATAATAAAAAGACGCAGGGGGAAGTATGATAATAATCAGAATGATGGGCGGTCTGGGTAACCAGATGTTTCAGTACGCCCTTTATCTTCAGCTGAAGGCATTGGGGAAAGAAGTCAAAATCGATGATGTATACGGGTTCAGGGATGACCCCCAGAGAGACCCGGTACTTGAAAAAATGTACGGAATAACTTATACGAAGGCTTCTGATGCAGAAGTTGTGGATATTACGGATTCGCATCTTGATATTTTCAGCAGAATAAGAAGAAAGCTCTTTGGCAGAAAATCACATGAATATATTGAAGAGACAGGACTCTTTGATCCCAAGGTATTTGAGTTTGAGACTGCATATCTCAACGGATATTTTCAGAGTGATAAATATTTCCCGGATAAAGAAGTACTCGCTCAGCTTCGCAGGGAATTTGTGATTAAGCCCGATGATGTGTTTACTTCGGCGGACAGCTGGGAACTTTACAGACAGATACGTGAGACGGAGTCTGTCAGCATCCATGTGAGAAGAGGAGACTATCTTCTTCCCGGAACAGTGGAGACCTTTGGCGGAATCTGTGACAATGACTATTACAAGAGAGCCATTGATCGCATGGTCAGTGAGCATCCGGATGCTATTTTCTTTGTTTTCACCAGTGATAAAGAGTGGTGCGAACAGAATGTGTCAGGTAAAAAGTTCCGTATAGTCGACACAAAAGAGGAAAACGACGATGCTGCAGATCTTCTGCTTATGAGCCTTTGCAAGCATCACATCCTTGCCAATTCAAGTTACAGCTGGTGGAGTGCGTGGATGAACGATTCGCCGGAGAAGACGGTTATTGTGCCCTCAAAGTGGCTCAATACCAAGCCCATGGATGATATTTATACTTCCAGGATGACAAAAATCTGAGGGTGAAGGAATAGACGATAAAGGATAGTTTATGAGTTTGAGTAATCCGAAGGAGAATAAGGCCGAGAGTCTTAATCTCCTTTCCAAAATAAATTACATTTTTGATAAAAAGCAGAAGAGAATGCTGGTAGTTCTGGGAATCATGATAATTATCGGCGGACTTTTCGAGACTCTGGGAGTAGGAATGCTTGCTCCTGTTGCGGAGGTTATTCTTGATCCCGAGGAAGTATATAAAAAGATTGAGGGTATTCCGATCGTTAACAAAATGCCGCAGCTTCTTGGCCTTGATACCAACGCCAAGCTTATATGTGCGATACTGGCACTTCTGATCGCAATATACATAGTTAAAAACATATATCTTCTGATATTGGTATACGTTCAGAACAGCTTCATCTCCAAGACACGTAATGACATGATCTCCCGCGTAATGAGGGAATTTTTGAACAGACCTTACGAGGATTATCTTGGTGCTGATATTCCGACTGTATTTCGAATAACTGACGGAGACATCCCCAAGACCTTTTCACTGATGCTGGCGCTGCTCAATCTTTGTACCGAGCTGGTTGTTTCAACATGCCTTGGTGTTTTCCTTATTTATAAAAACTGGAAAATGGCACTTCTTATTATCGTAGTGCTTGGTGGTATGACTATGATCATTACCAGAGTCTTAAAGCCCAGGATGAATGACATAGGAAGAAAAAATCAGACTATTGCATCAAGAATTGCCAAGTGGCGAATCCAGGCAATCTATGGCTTAAAGGAAGTTAAGGTGCTGAACCGAGAGGACTTCTTTATCAGAAATTATTATGAGTCCGGTAAGATTGGTGCAGATACGGACATAAGATATACATTCCTGAATAATACGCCGAGATCCCTTATTGAGACAGTGTTTATGGTTTCAATTTTCGGATTTATGATCTGGTTTATATCAAACGGTGGAGATACAAAGGTTTTGGCGGCTCATCTTACCGTATTTGCTGTTGCTGCGGTCAGGCTCATTCCCAGCGCTACACGCATAAATACTTATGTAACAGAGATTGCTTATGAAATGCCTGCCCTGGACTTTGTGTTTAATAATCTTACCGAGTCCATGAAGGCAGATAAGAAGATGGCTGCTGAGAGAAGCGCCATAGCAGGACCTGCGCTTTCTCTTAATGACAAGATTGAGCTTAAGGGAATTACCTTTGCTTATCCCGATTCCGACAAGAATATTTTCACCGGAGCGGATATGGTGATACCTAAAGGAAAGTCTGTTGGTATCATGGGTTCCTCCGGAGCAGGAAAGTCCACCGTTGTGGATATACTTCTCGGACTTTTGCACGCACAGAAGGGTGAGATCCTCTGTGACGGACAGAATATTTTCAGTAATTACGAGTCTTGGCTTGCTCAGATAGGATATATTCCACAGAGTATTTACCTTATTGATGAATCTATAAGAGACAACATCGCCTTCGGTATTGATGCTGAGGAAATAGATGAGGAGAGAATCTGGAAGGTCTGCGAGGAAGCACAGCTTGCTGAGTTTATTAAATCTCTGCCCGAGGGACTTGATACCAAGATAGGTGACAGAGGTGTGAGACTTTCAGGTGGACAGAGACAGCGTATAGGTATCGCAAGAGCGCTGTATCACAATCCGGAGATCCTTGTGTTTGACGAGGCTACAAGTGCTCTCGATAATGAGACAGAGGCAGCAGTTATGGAGGCTATCAACAGCTTCCACGGCAAGAAGACAATGATAATAATCGCCCATAGACTTAACACCATTGAAAAGTGCGACATGATCTATGAGGTTAGCGATGAAAAGATCGTGGAGACCAGTCTTGATGGAAAGATCGTTTATCATAAAGCTACGTAATATATGTTTATATGCGGCACTGACCATAGAGCTTCTTCTTATGATCTATGAGAGAAGCACGCTGCCGCTTTCCAGTCCGAAGATGATCTTTCGCGTTAGCTTTGTTCTGACGGTTGCAGCGGTGCTTCTTACGAAATATTCGTTTAAACAATGGGTTATTATCGCTATAACGGTTGCAATAAGCGTGGTGAGCTATAAAATTACAGGGAATAATGATCTTCTTCGATTTTCATTATTTGTTATAGCCTGCAAGGATGCTGACCTCAAAATTATGCTTCGCTATATCTTTGGGGTGACTGTGGTGGGAAGCCTTATCATTGCAGCCGCATCGGTTCTGGGCATTGCCGGAGACGTGAAAATAGCCCAGGATTTCGGGCGTGATGCCGGCTCCGAGGTTAGATATGCTTTTGGCTTCGGTCATCCAAACACGCTGCAGAGTGTGATTTTTTCGATAACTGTTCTTTTGATTTATCTGATAAGGGAATTTGCTAAGTTCAAAAGAAATGTTATAATGGCAATTGCGCTTGTCCTTAATGTGCTTTTGTATTTTATTACCGGATCAAGAACGGGCACGGCGCTTACAGTTTTTACCATAGTTCTGGCATTTATTGTTTATCAGTTTGGGCCACTGAAGGACACAAAGATACTCTATGTGTCAGGGGCAGTGGTTATCGGTGCCTGCGTGGCTTTTTCGGTTTGGGCTGCAGCGATCAGCAAATATGCCAGAAAGAAGAAGTATCCGTTTTATTACAAGCTTGACCGGATTCTTACAGGACGTATACAGTCATTGTATTATGACACAAAGCCTCACAAGGGGGCGCTTCAGACCTGGAGTCTTTTCGGTGACAAATTTAGCGGTAATGCTTTTTTTGATATGGGGTGGGTAAGGTTATTTTACTGGTATGGAATCATACCGGCGATACTGATCTTACTTGTTATTTTATATTTAATATATCGCTTATATCTAAACAGGGATTACGGGGTGATGATAATGATAATCTCTGTCAGCTTATTTACTCTGGTTGAAGCTAGTTTTGTTTCTTCGTTTATAGGAAGGAATTATCTGCTTCCCATAGCCGGTGTATATCTTCTAGGCGATATATGGGAGGAAAATCGTGCAGGGAAAAACAAAGTATCTGATCAATTACATACTATGGATAGTTGATATTGTATCCATAGTTGTTTCTTTTGTGCTTGCTACTTATATCCGTTTCCTGAACTTCAGGGACATGGAGGATAAGGCGCTTCACTTCTATGTATGTATCGTTATGGTATTGGTATGTACAATCTATACCTTTGCCATAGATTCCAGCAGGGGCTTTCTAAAGCGTACAGTATGGAAAGAGGGTACAGTGGTATTTAAATTCGAGTTTGTTCTTATTCTCGGAACAATTGCCATCGCCTATGCTCTCCAGTTGGCACAGCCGTTTTCCCGACTTGTTATGCTGTATTTCATCATTATCAATTCGGTACTTATGCTTGCGCTTCATCAGA
The DNA here is from genome assembly GCF_000420905.1 of Butyrivibrio sp. AD3002. Lineage (NCBI taxonomy): Bacteria > Bacillati > Bacillota > Clostridia > Lachnospirales > Lachnospiraceae > Butyrivibrio > Butyrivibrio sp. AD3002. Next base: position 31,760 of record NZ_ATVV01000018.1, read on the forward strand.
TTGTGAAGCTTATACTGAAGCAGTACTGGCAGAGCGGTGATGCGGCAATAAAGCTTCTTGTTGTTTCCGAAAAAGAGATCATGATGCCTACCATCAGACATCTTCAGCACAGACTTGAGTTCAATTATTCAATAGAAGGTGCAGTCTGCCTTGATGAGGATATGGAAGGCGACGAGATAAGGGGTGTCAATATTATCGCTAACAGAGAGAACCTTATCGATGTGGTAACCTCTCTTGCTGTTGATGAGATATTTATCTACACTCCGAATATCAGCCAGAAGGCACTCAATGAGACTATAGCTGCCTTTGGTGATATGGGTGTGACCGTTCACTACTGTGTAGAACTTCCCAATATTGCAGGAAGTACTTCGGTTGGCAATATCGGAACCTATTCAGTTATTTCATATATTCACGGAACAGAGAGATACAGAGCGCTCATGATCAAGCGCCTTATGGATATTGTGGGAGCCTTTGTGGGACTTCTGATAACCGCAGTTGTTACACCTTTTGTTGCGCTTGCAATTTTCATTGATGATCCCGGTCCGATCTTCTTCTCACAGATCAGAATCGGAAGAAACGGACGTAGATTCAAGATTTATAAATTCCGAAGCATGAGAACAGATGCCGAGGAGGTTAAGAAGAAGCTGGAAGCACAGAATGAAATGAACGGTCTTATGTTCAAGATGAAGGACGACCCCAGAATTACCAAGGTGGGTGCTTTTATCAGAAAGACAAGTATCGATGAGCTTCCGCAGTTCTGGAACATATTCAAGGGCGATATGAGCCTTGTGGGAACAAGGCCTCCGACCGAAGATGAGTTCAATCAGTACAACCAGTATTATCGTAGAAGAATCAGTATGACGCCCGGACTTACAGGCCTTTGGCAGGTCAGTGGACGAAGCGATATAGAAGATTTTGATGATGTAGTTAAGCTTGATCTTCAGTATATAGACAACTGGTCACTGGGACTTGACCTGAGGATTCTTATTAAGACTGTCGGTGTTGTACTTTTTGGAAGAGGCGCACATTAACGAGGGTGTTGTATGCCGGAAAAATTAGTCAGTGTCATTATTCCTGTCTATAACATAAAGGAATACTTTAAGGACTGTATTGAAAGTGTTATAAACCAGACCTACCGCGACATAGAGATAATTCTCGTAGATGACGGAGCAAGTGATGGAAGTGAAGTCATGTGCGATGATTATGCTGCAAAGGATGAGAGAATCCGCGTTATTCATAAGAAAAACGGCGGACTGGTGTCTGCGTGGAGTGCAGGTGTCAAGGAGGCTACCGGTCATTATGTTATGTTTATCGACGGCGATGACTGGGTAGATACGGACATGGTTGAATCGCTTCTTGAATTTGCTAAGCCAAATGAGGGCGTTACTGAGATCATCAGTAGTAATTATATTATTGAGAAAAAGAACGAGAAGCGTAAAGCGTCCAATGGAATGCCTGTTGGTACATATTCCGGGGCAGAACTTCGAGAAGTAAGGACAAAGCTTCTTGGAGAAGAGAACAGACCGGTTATTATGTCCAGATGCATGAAGCTTATAACAAGGGATCTTATTTTAAATAACATGAAATATTTAAATTATGATATCCGTATGGCGGAAGACGTAAATATAATGCTTCCGTGCCTTCTCGATGTAGATAGACTTGTAATTCATGATGGATTCTTCTATCACTATAGAACAATCGGTACTTCTATGGCGCATGGGTATGACGAGCGGCTGCTTGATAATATCAGGCAGGATTACGATACCTTTTCCGGAATTATGAAGGACAAGGGCGTATCCAACGGGAAAGAACAGATGGACAGAGAATATGTGAGACTCCTGTTCTTTGTTATGAAAAATTTGCTCAGGGCAGATATTCCCGGAGTAACCGGGCGCGTAAGAGAAATTTTTGATACAGAGCCCATCAGGGGCATTATAAAAAATACACCCGTTACTGTATCGGAGAAATCCAATAAGCTTCTTTATTTTGGAATGAAACACCCGATTGCACCGGTGGTTCTTCTGATAAGGGTGATAATCAGGAGCTTTGACAGAGTAACGGCGGGGGCATTCTTATGAGTACTAACGGGGGCGGACCACTTATCAGCGTCATTATACCTGCTTATAATGCACAGGAGCTTATAGAGAACTGTGTGAAGTCAGTGTGCAATCAGGTGGTATCAGATACTGTCAGAGCCTTTTTTGGTATAGCAAATGATGCAGACAGCAGCCTCTTTGAGGTTGTTATAGTTGATGACGGATCAACTGACAAAACAGGTGAGATCTGTGACAGACTCTCATCAGAGTATAATTTTATAAAAACCATTCATGTAAAAAACGGCGGTGTATCAAAAGCTAGGAATATCGGACTTGAGAATTCCTGCGGAAGGTATATCGCTTTTGTTGATGCTGATGACAGCGTGGAGGATACATATTTTGATAATCTGCTGGTGGCTGTAACAGGAGGCGATGATACTGCATCCGAAGATAGAATATCTCTTGTTATTATGGATGGTAAAATGGTAACAGATGATATTATTACCGGACGAAGGTATCTTGAGGACGGCCTCTTATGTGAAGATACCCATGTATGGGGCAAGCTTTTCAGTAGAGAGGCGCTGACAGTGGGAGGACGTGAGATTCGATTCCCAGAGGGACTTACCATAGGAGAGGATATGCTCTTTCTTATGGAATTCCTGATAGGTATCGGAGACAGGCCCGGTATCAGAGCTATTGAAGGCGGCGGATATCACTATAATTACAACGACGACGGGGCTATGCTGAAGCGTTTTACGCCTTCCTATCTGGATCAGATTACCTGCTGGGAGCGGGCTGACAAGCTTATGGAGAGCATGAATCCCGGTGTGTCCTTAGAGTCTGTCAGAAGGCTCTCCGTGATCAAGATAATGGCTGCACTTTTGGTTGTAGGAAAATTTGCTAAAATCCTCAATATGAGCGAAAATAGTGGTAGGGCTATGATTCTTGCCATGAGGGAGGAAGTGATAGGTAGGGCTAAAGGGATGATCACTGCAGCGAAAGCGGTTCCGGGAGCCTTCAGAGCACTTTCATCAGGCTATAAGGTCAAGACAGTTCTGTTTTCGGTAAGCCCTGACCTTTATATGAAACTTTACGGACAATGGAAGAAAAGATGATTAAAGAGGAAAACACCAGAAAAAGACTGTTTATATTCTCAGTAATATTGTGCTTTGTGACAATCTTTATCTATGAGTCGCTGACTCCGATGCTTATGGATGACCTTCCATATAGCAGGGAGGTTAGCAGGGCAGGGAGTTTCTTCGACCTTTTTGCGCAGGAATATAACCAGTATATGACCTGGATTGGCCGAAGCGTCGCACATTTTATGCTGAGAGCCATTATGTTTATCGATATGCATACTCTTGGAGGCAGAACATTCTTCAATATCATAGCTGCAGGTGTGTTCACGCTACTCACTGTGCTGATTTATCTGAATATCGACAGCAAAATACGATATAACGTTAAGAATTATTTGTTGGGAGTACTTCTTGTCTGGATTTTTGGCGTGTCTTTCGGTCAGACAGTACTTTGGGAAGACGGTGCCTGCAACTATCTTTTTACAACAGCAATAGTTATGGCTATGGTAACGGCATTTCGAAAGACCTACAGAAGAAGTATGTCGGGGGAGAATGCTACCGGTTTAAAATTAACCTTAGGTTTCTTTGTTTTGGGATTATTTGCCGGATGGTGTAATGAGAATACGAGCGGAGGACTCCTCCTTTTAATGATAATTCTCATATGCTATTACAAGAAGGTCTTCGTATGGACAATATCTGCAGTTATCGGTACGATCACAGGATTTGCCCTTATGCTGTTTGCTCCCGGCAACAGGATCAGAATGCAGTATATGGAGGAAAAGCATGAAGGACTTTCGGCGATACCTATAAGGTTCCTTAACATTACAACTACTCTTAAGGAAGAATTCATGCTGCTTTTAATTGCACTGGTTATTCTTTTTATATTCCTGTGGGTTCAGGGTAAAAAGTTTGAGGATATGAAGGAGATGTTTCTGTTTACATTCATATTCTTCGCAACGTCCTATTGCCTGGTGCTCACTGCAACGCCGCAGGAGAGAGTTTTCTTTGCTCCGGGAATATTCCTTACGGTTGCGCTGGTTCAGGGTTATGCGAATATTGATCCCGGCATGCCTGACCCGGAGTCGGCAAGATATGTGATTTTTAAGACCCTTAAACTTGGAATTGTGGGAGCGATGCTGGTCTATATGGTATTTACCTATATAGAATGCGGCGCAAAGCTTGTATGGATATACAGAGTGGAGCGTGAAAGGTACGAATACCTTGAGGAAATGGCAGCAAAGGGCGAAGAGAATGTAACGGTTACAATGCTTTATCCTCAGTTTGAGAACAAATATACAGCTGCTTACGAAAGTGATGTCGCCGGTGACATTGATGATGACAGATACTGGATTAATGAACTTATAGCAAATTATTATGGCTTTAAAACAGTAACCGGTGTGGATCCTGACATTTGGGAAGAAAATTGATTATACGGATGAGGGACTGATGGACAGACAACTGATTTTTTATATGCACGCCGGAAGCGGCAACCACGGCTGCGAAGCCATAGCGGATGCCACACTTTTTGCTTTGAATAAGGTAAATGAGGGTAAAAAGGGGATAGCTCCTATTATTGTTACCAATAACAGGGAGCAGGACATGCGCTACGGGCTCGGAGCAAGGGTATCCGGTGGTGAGTGCAGCATAATTGAGGAAAAACATATAGCTGAGGATTTTATACCTCATGTTATGTATTATGTCTATAGAAAAATAACGGGTGATGCAGTATCTTTTTGGCGTTATCAGTTTAAAAATGTGCTTAAGACAGCAGGAGATTATATAAGACCAATAGCTGTGTCCATTGGTGGAGATAATTACTGCTACCCCGAGATGGTTAATGATCTTAAGCTTGCACACGAAGCCTTCCTGGAAAAGGGAATGCAGTCAGTGCTCATGGGATGTTCGATAGAACCCGATACAGTTTTGGGGCTAAAGGACGACCTGATGAAATTTGATCTCATAACGGTAAGGGAATCAATTTCTTATGAGGGGATGATAGAGGGCGGAATACCGGAAGAAAAGGTTAAGCTATGTCCGGACCCTGCATTTATGCTTCCGGTGGAAAAGGGAACTCTTCCCGAAGGCTTTGAGGAAGGCAATACGATAGGCCTTAATGTCAGCCCGATGGTTCAGGGTAAAGAATCCCGCCCCGGAATAACCATGGAAAACTACAGGAATTTAATAAAACATGTGTTATCTGAAATGGACGGAGCAAAAGTAGCTCTTATTCCTCATGTGGTTTGGAGCAGCAATGATGACAGAAAACCGCTTAAAGAGCTCTATGAGGAGTTCAAAGATACCGGAAGGGTTATCCTTGCAGAGGATGCGTCTGCTCAGAAACTTAAGGGAATAATCAGCGCCTGCAGATTTTTCATAGGTGCAAGGACACATTCCACCATTGCGGCTTATTCTACCTGCGTACCTACACTGGTACTCGGATATTCGGTAAAATCAAGGGGAATAGCAAGAGACCTCTTCGGGACGGAAGAAAACTATGTGGTACCCGTACAGAAGCTACAAACAGAGACGGATCTTGTAGAGGCCTTTAAATTCATAGTCGAGAACGAAGATAATATCAGAAAAAAACTAAGTGAAATAATGCCGGAGTATAGTAGCAGAGCTGCTGATAACGTGCGTTATATAAAGGAGCTTGTCAGATAATGCTGATTATACAGATAGCAGGCGGTCTCGGAAATCAGATGCAGCAATACGCCATGTATAGAAAGCTGCTCAAAGCCGGTGCTGATAGGAATATAAAACTCGATACAAAATGGTTTGATGAGGATAAGCAGAGCGGGGTTCTGGCAAAGAGAAAGCTTGAGCTTGAGTACTTTACCGGATTGCCACTTCCTGTATGCAGCGAAAGTGAGCGGGCAAGATTTACGGACAGAAGTGTGGCAAGGAAGGTGGTGGAGAAGCTTGTTCCCGGAATGGGAAGTCGATTTACCGAGAGCTGCATGTATCATCCGGAAATATTCGAATTAAAGGATAAGTATATCGAGGGTTATTTTGCCTGCCAGAAATACTATGACGATATTATGGGTGAGTTGCAGGAGCTTTTCGTATTCCCCACACATCCTGATGAAGAGATCAATATTAAAAATATGAATCTTATGAATGAGATGGAAATGGTTCCCAGCGTAAGTGTTCACATAAGAAGAGGTGATTACCTTGATCCGGAGAATGCGGCGCTTTTTGGAAATATAGCTACAGATGCGTACTATGACAGTGCGATGGAATATTTTAAAGCAATTGATCCTGACACGCATTTCTATATTTTTACGAACGATCCGGAATATGCCAGAGAAAAGTATGCCGATCCTGGTAGATATACGATAGTAGACCATAACACAGGGAAGTATTCTCTTCTGGATATTCAGCTTATGAGTCACTGCAGGGGAAATATCTGTGCTAATTCCACATTTTCTTTCTGGGGAGCAAGACTCAACCGAAGAAAAGACAAAATACCTGTAAGAACTCTTGTAATGCGTAATAACCAACCAGTGACTCCGGAACTGATGCATGAATATTGGCCGGGGTGGGTGCTCGTGGACAAAGACGGCAAAGTGCGGTAAAATAAGCATTTAGATATTGATTGAAGGAAAAGGTACAGGCGAATGCCCGATATCAAGATTATAATCGCGACGACAAAAAAATACAGAATGCCTGACGATCCTGTTTACTTGCCTATACAGGTAGGCGCTGCCATGAAGAAGGCTGCAAATACTCCGTATATGAAGGACAACACGGGCGACAATATTTCCGAGAAAAACAGCAGTTATTGTGAGCTGACCGGACTTTATTGGGCGTGGAAGAATCTTAAGGCAGATTATATAGGGCTTGTCCATTACAGAAGATATTTTGCGTCACCGGAATCAAGAGGCGAGGATGATCCGTTCAACAGAATCATAGGTGGCGAGGAAGTTAAGAGGCTTCTGGAAAAGAGCTGTATTATTGTCCCGAAGAAAAGAAGATATTATATAGAGACACTTCAGTCGCATTATGCGCACACACACTATGTGGAGCAGCTGGATGAGACGGGAAAGGTGATAAAGGATCTCTTTCCGGAGTATATGGAGTCATTTGAGAGAGTGATGACACAGACCTCCGGGCATATGTTTAACATGATGATCATGCGCAAGGATGTGCTGGACAGATACTGTGAGTGGTTGTTCGCCATTCTTCCCGAGGTTGAGAAAAGATATCCGGAGGAAAACCTCGGAGCCTATCAGGGAAGATATATCGGCAGAATCGCAGAACTGATATTTAACGTGTGGCTCGATTACCAGATTACGTCGGGAGTTATACCGCGATATCAGATACAGGAGCTTCCCTGCGTACATATTGAGACAGTCAACTGGCTTAAAAAGGGCGGAGCTTTCCTTGCAGCAAAGTTGTTTCATAAAAAATACGGTCACAGTTTCTAGTTCTAGAGAGAAGTATAGTGAAAAAGACAGTCAAAGCTGCAATATTTATCATAATCATAGCGTTAATGTTAATTTTTGGCATATCGTTTTTTACCGGCGGTATGCCAACTATTTTTTCTGTCCTGACAAAGCCTTTTTCAGGCCCAGGAAAAGAAGTCTCTTCGGAAGAGAATAGGGCAGAGATTGCTCGCGTTCGTGATGAACTGCTTGCTGAGGGACATATAGTTCATGCTGCCGGGTTCATTCAAAAAGTTGATGGAGAGCAGGTTAATTACACCAGCAGTCTGGAAGCGCTGAAAAACTGTTATGAAAAGGGCAATAACTTTTGTGAACTGGATTTTCTCATGACAACAGATGGGCAGCTGGTATGCGCTCACAGCTGGAAACAACTGTATGACAATGGTGAGGTTCTCTCCGGCGCGGTAAGTCTTGAACAGGCATTAAATTGCAAGGTAGAGGGCGAGTTTACGCCTCTTGATCTTGACCGGCTTTCGGCATTTATGAGAGATCATACGAATATTTACATAGTTACTGATATCAAGCAAGATTATAATGTAGATGGGGCGCGGCTGATTGCAGAGAAATATCCCGAACTGATGGACAGAATGATAATTCAGGTTTATCACGAGCAGGAGGCCGTCACCATGGAGGAGATCGGCTTTAGATATATTATCTATACGCTCTACAGGACAAGCGAGGAGGAGCGGACGCCGGAGGCTATAAGGGATGCCGCTTCAAAACATGATTTTGTGGCGTGGACGGTTAAGAAAAGCTTCCTTAATGATGAGCTTATTTCTGCAATAGATGGAAGCGGAGGAATCATTTTTACTCATACAATAAATGATCCTGAGGACATGAAAAATTATATAGCCATGGGTGTTGACGGATTCTATTCGGATGTTGTCTCGTGGGATGATATAAAAAAGGAACTGGGAAATGGGAGATAACAAAGCCATAGGTGCGCAGGACAGGCGGCATTTTTTTAAAACCGGATTTCGCGGCGCGCCGGGCACTTTTGAACTTAGTGAAGAACAATTGAAAAAGCTGCAGAACACTTTGCTTGATATGCTAAAGGATTTTATAGAAGTCTTCGAGGAAGAAAAGATTTTCTATACCTTAAGCGGAGGCTCTGTTCTGGGAGCAATAAGGCATAAGGGCTTCATTCCGTGGGATGATGATATAGATATTAACATGCCCAGGAAGGATTTTGAGCACCTAAAGGAAGTCTTTGACAGGAGACTGGGCGACAAATATGTGCTCTGCGGACCTGAATTTGGCAGAGGCTACGGCATGAGCCATGTTCAGATAAAGAAAAAAGGCACGGTATATAAGGCTTTCAATGAGCTTACGATGGAAGATACCGGTATTTTCATAGATATATTTGTACTTGAGAATACCTATGACAGTGCGCTAAAGAGGAAGATACACGGAACCTTTTGCCTCATGATGGGATACGTCCTGACCTGTAGGAAAACTGCAGAGGATTGGGAGGCTCTTGAGCCGTATCTTTCCGTAAATGAAGTGTTAAGGGCAGCTTTTAAAAAGAAGATGAGAATAGGCAGTCTCTTTAAGTGGAAGAGTCTTGATAAAGTTGCGGGGCGTGTTTTTTATTGGTATTCTTATTGTGGCGAGAATGATTCCAGGCTCGTGTGCATTCCCAGCGGCAGGAAGCATTATTTCGGAGAGATGTACAACCGGGAAGACATGTGCGAATCCAGAGATGCTGTTTTCGAGGGCATTTCAGTAAGAATTCCCAAGGGAACAGAGCGTTACATGGAGATCCTGTACGGACCAAACTATATGGAGATTCCGCCGATTGAAGACCGGGAAATACATTCCGCGGTAGAACTTGATTTTGGAGAATAAAGGGAGAGATAGAAAATGGCAAACATAGCAATTATTATCGCAGGCGGTTCAGGACATCGCATGCAGCAGGACATTCCGAAGCAGTTTATCAATGTATATGATAAGCCGGTTCTTATGTATACTCTCGAGGGCTTTCAGAAGCACCCTCAGATTGATGCAATAGAACTCGTTTGTATCGATGGATGGCAGGATATGGTATGGGCTTATGCCAAGCAGTTTAATATAACCAAGCTTAAGTGGATCGTACCCGGCGGTGAGAGCGGACAGGAATCCATCAGAAACGGTGTGTTCAACCTTGAAGGAAAAGTAAACGATGACGACAACATCATTATTCATGACGGAATCAGACCTCTTGTTGATGAGATGGTTCTTTCGGATGTCATAGTTGTGTGCTCAAAGCATGGCAATGCGGTTACTTCTCTTCCTTATAACGAGCAGATCTTTGTTGTGAACGATGAGGAAGAGGGTACGACAAAGAAATACATTCCCAGAGAGACACTTAGACGTGTTTCCACACCTCAGGCTTACAAGTTTGGCAAGCTCGACTGGGCATACCATGAGGCATTTGAAAAAGGAATCGGAATTAAGGGAAGCGCCTATACCAACACAATGATGGTTGACCTTGGTGAGAAGCTATATTTTGCAGCAGGTTCTGACAAGAACATCAAGCTCACAACCAAAGATGACCTTGAGATGTTCAAGGCATATCTTAAGTCCGACAGAGATAACTGGCTTAAATAATATTATAAATCCTGTCTTCCCCTTGGGGGATGGAAGAAAGATAAAATATCCTGCCATCCCCTTTGGGGATGGAAGAAAGATAAAATATCCAGCCTTCCCCCAGGGGGGAAGGTGGCACGAAGTGCCGGATGAGGGGATATTGAGGTTACAAATGAACTTATTAATTAACGAACTTTACAAAGAAGACATCAAACACGCAGCAACACTCGACCTACCTTGGGAAAAGCTTTCCGGTAAAACTGTTCTCCTTTCAGGAGCGACAGGCCTTGTGGGAAGTTTTCTGATTGATGTACTTAATTACAGAAATGCAGAATTTGGCAGCAACACAAAAATAATAGCCCTGGGCAGAAGCAGGCAGAGGATCTACGATCGCTTCGGCCTTCAGGGAGACACAGATCTTTTCAAGGCTATAGAGCAAGACGTAAATGACGATCTTTGCCCGGAGCTTTTATCACAGAATGCGGATTATGTGCTGCATCTTGCAAGCAACACACATCCGCTTCAGTATTCAACTGATCCTATCGGAACAATAATCACAAACATCATCGGGCTTCGCAATATGCTTGATTTCGCGGCAGATAAAAAGGCTGAGCGCTTCATTTTTGCGTCTTCGGTTGAGGTTTATGGTGAAAATCGCGGAGATACCGAGAGATTTGCAGAGGATTACCTCGGATACATCGACTGCAACACTATGAGAGCAGGATATCCGGAGAGCAAGAGAGCAGGAGAGGCTCTTTGCCAGGCATACATGAAGCAGAGAGAGCTGGATGTAGTTATTCCCAGACTTTCAAGAACCTATGGACCATCAATGCTTAAGACAGACACCAAAGCCATATCACAGTTCATTAAGAAAGGTGTTGATAAGGAAAACATCGTTCTCAAGTCTGAGGGAAATCAGCTGTACTCCTACAGCTATGTTGCCGATGCCGTAACAGGTGTTTTGTATTGCTTATTCTATGGCAAAAGCGGCGAAGCTTATAACATCGCAGATCCTGATTCCGACATTACACTTAAGGACATGGCAAAGGCTATTGCTGAGTATGTAGGAACAGAAGTTATTTTTGAGATTCCGGATGCCACTGAGGCAGCAGGCTACTCTAAGGCTACCAAGGCAATGCTTGATTCGGCCAAATTAAAAACGCTTGGTTGGAAAGCTGATTATGATATGAAGAGAGGCCTTACGAGGACTATTGATATACTGAGAACGATATGATTTATGTAAAGATTTATTGATGAGGAAATTAAGTGGCAGGAAAAACCTATCGCAAAATTCGAAAATACTATACCAGAAAAGTACTGTATCCATTACTTTTTAATATCCATTCACTTGCGCCTCTCAAGGAAAATAAAGTGGTTTTTCTTGAACTCAGATATCCTGAGTTGTCTGATTCATTCAGGCTGATTTACAAAGAGCTTAAGGAAAAATACAATCTTGACATACATTGTCACTACCTGCATATAGGGACACTCAGCAGGGATGAAGTACATGTTAAAATGATGGATTTCATGAGAGATGCTGCCACAGCCAAATATCTTATCTATAGTGAAGGAAGAGATATTCAGGCTTGTATCAGGAAGAGAAAAGGACAGCGTATATTAAATACATGGCATGGAGCAGGCGCCTTTAAAAGATTCGGTCTCAGCAGAGAGGATAAGTCATCAGGCAGCCTGGAAAAGAGCATTGAGCGTTATCCTGAACATGCTGATTATGATATTGTAACCGTAAGCTCTCCGGAGGTCGTATGGGCTTTTGTGGAAGCTATGGGAAAAGAGAAGAATCCGGGTTGCATAAGGCCATTGGGACTATCCCGCACGGATGTGTTTTATAAAGAAGAATACAAGAAGAAGGCTTTCGAGAATCTGTATAATACGGTTCCGGAGGCAAAGGGTAAAAAGATCATATCCTATGCTCCGACCTTCAGGGGACGTATTACTAAAGCAAGTGCACCTGATAAGATTGATATTGAGAAGTTTTACGAGACACTCGGTGATGAATACATACTTCTTATAAAGCATCACCCGGTTGTGAAAAACAGACCAGAGATACCGCAGGACTGCTCTGAGTTTGCATATGATGTGACAGATACGCTTCCTGTAGAAGATCTGATTTTTGTATCGGATATAATGATCTCTGATTATTCTTCGGTAATATTTGAGTATTCATTACTTGAGAAGCCCATGGTGTTTTTTGCCTATGATCTTGATGAATATTACGATAAAAGAGGCTTTTTCTATGATTATGAAGAGATGACGCCCGGACCGATATGCAAAACGAATGAAGAGATGATAGAATATATCGCCGATATAGATCAGCGTTTTGACAAAAGCATTGTTCATAACTTCAGAGAGAAATTCATGAGTGCATGTGATGGACATGCTACAGAAAGAATAATAGCTGAATTTTTTGAGCCGTCTATTGAAAAATACAGAAAATGAAAAAATTAACATTAGAAGAAATAAAAGCAGTCGAATTTAATATATTGGTGGAATTTCAGAAATTGTGCAATGAACATGATCTGAAATTCTATTTATGCGGGGGGTCTCTACTTGGGGCAATCCGTCATAAGGGCTTTATTCCCTGGGATGATGACATCGATATTTGCATGGCAAGACCTGAATATATGAGACTTGCAGGGCTTGTAAGGGATGAAAAGCTGAATATGCCCGAATGGATGAGAATAGTTTGTTTTGAGAACGGAACATCAAGATTTCCATTCATTAAGGTCCTTGATAAAAGATATGTGGTACACAATGACTTTTTCAAGGACAGTGAAAACGACAATCTCTGGATAGATCTTCTTCCTGTCGACGGAATTCCCGAAAAAGAGGAAGAATCAAAACAATTATTTGACACAGTCACAAAATATCGCAAATATGTTCAGATGAAGTATGTAAGACCCTTTGAGGGTAAGAGCCTTGGAAAAAAGCTTGTAAAACCGGTGCTGTCCGTAATAGCTCATATAATAAATACCGACAGATATAACTATAAAATAGTTGATATGGCAAGGAAGAATGTATATGAAAAGTCTGACTGGGTCGGAATTGTGACAGAGGGTCTTTACGGGACTAAAGAGGCTATTCCAAGAGATGCCTATGAGAAATCCATTGAGGTTGAATTTGAGGGACATAAGTTCTTGGCAACCTCATATTGGCATGAATACCTGACGAATCTGTTTGGTGATTATATGTGTCTTCCACCGGAGGATAAAAGGAAGACTCATGACATGAAGGCATATCAGAGATAAAGCCTTAGTCAAAGCTATGAGAGAACTATGATTAGTATTAAAAATGATAAAGACAGAATTTTCAAATATATTTATGTGCTGATAGTTGTGCTTATTACGGCAATACTGGCACTTAGAGTTACTGATTGGACAGGAAAAAGATATCAGTTGCTATCTCTGCTGTTCTTCGCGTTTTCAGTGACGATTCCCTTTTGGGGCGACCGGGTAAAGGAGGTCGTTAACAAATATTTATTTGTACCCATAATGCTTGTATTTCCGGCAATATGCTTTTTTATTACTGAAAAAGCGATGGATACAGATTTTACTTTTAGTGTGAAATTCAAGTATTTACTTGGTAATTATGCGCTTTACCTGCTGATATTTCTTCTTATATACGCGCTGACATTATCCCTTGGGGTGTCTGTTTGCATTACAGGTCTCTTGTCCGTAATGTTCGGAGTCGGGAATTACCTGGTAATTTTATACAGGCAGATTCCTATTCTTGCCGGAGATATAGCGATTGTAGGAACAGCCATGAATGTCATCGACAGTTATGTGTTCGTTATAGGGATAAGGCAGTTCATGGCGCTTATTTTTTTGCTTTCGTGTATCAGCTTTTGCATATTCTGCTTTCGGAAAAATGATGAGGTTAAGTTCAAAGTACGGGCAGTGATAGCAGCACTGTATCTGGTAGTTTTTTCGGGAAGCTTTTATGTTTTGTTTTTTACGGATTTTCTTCAGAATAACAGGGTGTCAATTAACACCTTTATGCCGATAAAATCCTACAATAAATATGGTGGTATCCTCACACTGGCCAGAAGTGTTCGCATTATGGTTATAGATAAGCCCGACGGATATTCGATAGACGAGCTTAAGGACAGATGCAGCGCATATGAGTCGGATTCTATAAGTGATGATGGTTATGTAAGGCCAAATGTAATTGTTGTTATGGATGAAGCCTTTGCCGATCTGCAGGAATTGGGAGAGCTTAATACGGATATTCCGGTGATGCCTTTTTATGACAGCCTCGAAGAGAACACCATTAAGGGACAGCTGTATGTATCCGTGTTCGGAGGGCAGACAGCCAATTCAGAGTTTGAGTTTCTGACAGGCGATTCGAAGGCATTTTTACCTGCCGGAACGACACCTTTTCAGCTATATATTAAGAGCTTTATGCCTTCCGTTACATCCAATCTGAAGGCGGACAGCTATGGCAGGGTTCTTGCGATGCATCCCTTTAATCCCAGTGGATATAATCGTCAAAACGTTTATAATTATTTGCAATTTGATAGATACATATCTATAAACGATTTTGCGGAAGATGTACCGACCATCGGCGGGCGCGTACGCGATGAGGCTGATTTTGACAGAATCATAGAGGAATACGAGAATGCCCGCAAAGAGAGTGACGAACCCTTTTATATTTTCAATGTGACCATGCAGAATCACAGTCCTTACGATCATGTGTTTGAGAATCTCGATTATGTCGTTGGGATAGAAGATGAAAAATATGACACACAGGAGATAAACTCTTATATAAATCTTGTTCATGAGAGTGACAGAGCATTGGAAAAACTGGTCGGGTATTTTTCGAATGTTGATGAACCGACAGTTATTGTATTCTTCGGAGATCATGAACCGGGATTAAGCAATGGGTTTTATGATACCATTCTCGGGAAGAGCAAAAAGACGCTTACTGATGAGGAATCCTTCAGCCTGTATCATACGTCCTATTTTATATGGGCCAACTATGATATAGATGAAGAAAGCTACAGTAATGCTGATATTAGCGTTAACTATCTTCAGTCGTTGACAATGGAAGTGGCGGGAATGAAGCAAAGCGGATATAATAAGTTCTTAGTTGACCTTATGAAGGATGTTCCGATAATAAATATTAACGGATATCTGGATGCTGATGGGAAGTATTATTCGGTAGACGATGATACATCGAAATACTATGAGCAAATAAAAACGTATCAGTGGCTTAGCTACAATCATCTGTTTGATAAAAAGAACAGGCTGGATGATTTTTTTGAATATAAGGTAGACTAAAGCCGGGTTATAAAAGGTAGGATTTAATGATTGAAGGAACTATAAAAAGAACAACAAAAAATATGCGTAAGTACAAGTTTCTGTTTGAGGAGCTTGTAAAGAGAGATTTCAACCAGAAGTATAAGAGAACGGTACTGGGAATGGCATGGAGTATACTTTCACCTCTGTTGCACCTCCTGGTTATGAAGATGGTGTTTACCAGATTCTTTGGAAGGAATGCTCCGCATTATACAACATATCTGTTTGCAGGAAACATAGTAATGTCATTCTTTAAGGAAGCAACCAAGAATGGCATGGCAAGCTTGATGAAAAATTCCAAGATAATACAGAAGATAAATGTACCCAAATATCTCTTCCTGTTATCAAGGAATGTATCTGCGCTTGTGAATTTCATGCTGACGATGCTGGTATTTTTCCTGTTCTGTATAATTGACAAGATACAGTTTGGCCCGCGTATGTTATTACTTATTTATCCTGTGATCTGTTTGACGATCATGAATGTCGGAATCGGAATGATACTGTCGGCGCTTTTCGTATTCTTCCGTGACATTCAGTATTTGTATGAAGTATTCCTTACACTGCTTACATACTTATCTGCAATATTCTATCAGGTTAGTCGCTTCCCGGAGAAGTTCCAGCCGCTGTTTTTACTTAACCCGGTGTATGTAATGATCAAGTACTTCAGGACAATATGTATAGATTGCATTATACCGTCGCCGCAGTATCACTTATTATGTGCATTTTATGCGCTTTTCTACCTGGCGATAGGTGCGTGGATCTATAAACGTTATAATCATGAGTTCGTGTACTACATGTAAGCTAAGAAGGTAATAATATGGCAATTGTTCAATGTGATAACGTTAGTATCAGATATATAAAAGGTGACCTCAAAGCGATAGGGCTTAAAGAGTATGTTGTAAGAAAGCTTAGAGGCAACTATCATATAAAGGAATTCTGGGCCGACAGAAATGTGACTTTTTCTCTTGAAAAGGGAGATATGCTTGGTATCGTCGGAACCAATGGCGCGGGTAAAAGTACGCTTCTCAAGGCTATTTCAGGAATACTTCTCCCTGTTGAGGGCAAGGTTAAGGTAAAGGGTAATATTGCGGCTCTTCTCGAGCTTGCAAGCGGCTTTGACATGGATATGACCGTCAGGGAAAACACTTACCTTCGCGGAGCCATGCTTGGATATACCAGAGACTTTCTTGATGAGAAATACGATGAGATCATCAAGTTCGCTGAACTGGAGAAATTCCAGGATTACGAGTTTAAGCAGCTTTCAAGTGGAATGAAATCGAGACTTGCATTTTCTATCGCATGTCTTGTAGATCCTGACATAATCATACTGGATGAGGTACTGTCTGTCGGAGACGGTGCATTCAGAAAAAAGAGTGGCGACAAGATGAAAGAAATCCTTGGCCGCGGAATAACAGGTATGCTGGTTTCACATTCCGCTACTCAGGTCAGAGAGCTGTGCAATAAGATGCTGTGGCTTGATCACGGCAAACAGATCGCTTTTACCGATGAAGTTGAACTGTACATGGATGCTTATGAAGAGTTCCTTGTAACCAGGAAACTGCCTGAGAACAGAAGCGATATAGAGAAGCTTGCTGCTGATTTCAAGGTCAGAAAGAAAAAAGAGTCTGAAAACGAGGATTCTGTTTTAAGGAAGATGCTTATGGATGCACCTGATGAAGATGCTGTTAACACAGCAATAGGGTATCTTAGAGAAAAGCATCCTGAGGTCCTTAAGAAGAGTTATCTAAACGGCTGATGGAAAAGAGAAGAGCATATGAAAAGGCTTAAAAAGAAACATGTGGTCAGGTGGATTACAAGGAAAGTTGTATTTCCGCTGGTGTATCACATAAATGCAATAAGGCCAATACAAAAAGATAAAGTACTTTTTATGGAGGGCAGATTTTCAGAAGTAACGGATAATTTTACAGAGATAATCCGGGTTCTTGAACAGGACTACAATCTGGATATCCACTACCATTTCCTTTTGCAGGGATTTGTCTCCAATAAAGAGACCATAAGACGCCAGATAGCGTTTGTGAAGGATGCTGCAACAGCTGCATTTCTTATTTATAACGATGCAAGTGATACGCAGGGAGCTTTTAAGGTCAGAAAAGGTACAAGAGTACTTAATACCTGGCATGGTGCAGGCGCCTTTAAAAAGTTCGGCCTTAGCACAGCTGATAAGATTTTTGGCGGCAGCAGGAAAGAGCAATTAAGATATAATGCCCATCCTCACTATGATTTGTTCACCGTATCAAGTCCCGAGGTTGAATGGGCCTATGTTGAGGCCCTTGGCAAGGAAAAGGATTCTGAAAGCATAAAAGGCGTTGGACTTAGCAGGACAGACGTCTTTTATCGTAAGGAGTACATTGACAGTGCAAAGGATAAACTTATAAGTGAGTTTCCTGAAGCTGCAGGCAAAAAAGTAATACTCTATGCTCCGACCTTCAGAGGAAGAATGAAAAGGGCAGAGACACCGGATGAGCTTGATCTGGAGCTTTTCTATAAAGAGCTTTCGGATGAGTATGTGGTGCTTATAAAACACCATCCTCTTGTGAAAAAGGCAAAGCGTCCGGTAGTGGATGACAGATTTAAGGCATTTGCCAGGGATGTCACTGATACCATGGCTATTTCGGATCTTCTTTGCGTCTCAGATATCTGTATTACTGATTATTCATCACTGATATATGAGTATTCCATTTTTGAGAGACCGATGGTGTTCTTTGCATATGACCTCGAAAATTACTGTGATTGGAGAGGATTCTATTATAATTATGATGAGATGACTCCCGGACCTGTTTGCAGGACCAATGAGGAGATGATTGACTATATTAAAAATGTAGAGGACAGATTCGATAAAAAGGCGGTTCATGACTTTAGAGAGAAATTCATGAGCGGCTGTGACGGTCATGCTACAGAGAGAATTATAGATATGTTTTTTGGTGATCGCATTGAAGCATATAGAAAGTAAGACGGGCAGTACGGTAATTATGGAGGAGAACTGATTTGTCTACGGTTATGATGGTGGCGGGGATATGTATGCTGCTTTGCTGCGGTATGGGATACTATGCTCTCCTGCACACAGAGGGAGAACTAAGTGTTGCGTACTCGGCAATTACGCTTATAGTTGTTTTACAGGTCTTTGGACTGACCGCCGGAATTAGTGCCGGAGCTAAGCTATACTTTGCTCTGTCACTGATAGGATTATTGTTATTTATATTGAAGGGCAGAGACAGAAAAGGTTTCTTTTCCGTAGGAGTTGTTGCTTTTATAGGCTTGTCACTGGCTGGTATTGTCGCTTTTCATGGAGATTTCATACAGACATATGATGATTTTCATCAGTGGGCTGCAGAAGTTAAGTACATGTATGAGAACAATTTTATACCGGTGGATGGAGACTTCATCGGCTCAGCACTTGTTCCGCCGGAAACAAGCTTGTTTTCGGCATTTTTCCAGATCCTGGGAGGATACAATGAAGGATATATGTATTCTTCGGGATTCATGCTGTCAGCTATAGCGGCAGTGCTTCCCCTCCTTAGATTGAAATGGAAGGACTGGTATAAGGGATTATTATATGTTTTGCTGGTTTATGCAGGACTTTTTAGCCTTTATGTTCAGCCCTATAAAAGTCTGTATGTGGATGTTCCCTGCGCAATGTGGGCTGCAGGAACCTGCATGGTTTGGTATATAATAGGCGGTGATAAAACTGATACAGACAAAACCGCTGCATCCGGTAATAAGCTTTTGGGGCTTATCAAAAGATTCAGGAACGGATTATTGATGATACCGCTCCTTGTGTTTGTGGCCAGAATCAAGTGGGGAGTCGGACTTTTAATGTGGCTGTTCACTCTGGCCTTCATTGTTATTGACAGTATTGAGAGGAAAAACGGCAGTTCCATTGGAACGATACTAAAACGCAGATGGAAGCAGGGTGTTGCTATTATTGCAATTGGTATTGTGTTTGTAGCTGCTGTTTGGTTTCTCTTAGGAGAATCCTTTATTCCTGCCAACTTGCACGGAGTTCTGGAGGCACTTACGTTTTCATCAAAAAAGGCAAGACTTACCGCATTATGTTTGCCTTATACAATATTTGAAAAGTCGCTCACCAGTAATCCCAATATGCCCTTCAGGGCAGCACAGGCTACCATAATGATAACAATTATTATGGCAGTGATGGTTTCATGGTGCAAAGAGGAAGCAGAAAAAAGAAGACTGCTTGCTCAGACCATTGCTTTCCCGATTTATATGCTGTTATATATTGCCGGATTATATGTGAGCTATGTTTCCGTCTTTTCATACGAAGAGAGCATAAGAAACGCTACGGGATATAGATATCTGTCGATTGTGGTTGTTTTTGAGTACGTTATCATGTCTGCATTCCTGCTTAGAAGGATTGTCAGTGAGAAACGTTTTGCAGATCAGTCGGAGGGCAGAGCAAAGCGTCTTTCTAATACTTCTTTGCTGGGACTTGCGATTTTAGTCCTTATGATATCTAATTTTAATGAAGACATCATATTCAAGGGATCTTCACTGCACTATTGGGAGAATCCTACCTATGAAAAAATCAATAGGACAAAAGAGCAGGTTGAAGAAATAAAAACTATAATAGGTGAAGATGACAGAGTCTATATGCTCAGTAATGCATATTCTCTTGAGAATATGAATGAATATCCGCTATGTGTTGCACTTTATTATATGGACAAGCAGGTGAGCAATTATCTGAATTCGCCCTGGGAGTTCAATAAAAAGGGAAGCTATACTTTCAATTGCAAAACAGATACTACCATACAAGAATTCCCGGATATGATAAAGACGGGTGGATATACTTATATTTGGATTCATTCCCATGATGAGTTTTTGGATGAATCCTTCAGGGAGATGTTTTATAGTGACATAAAGGCCAACGGTCTTTATAAAGTCAATATTTCCGATGCCGGTGATATCACGCTTGAATTAGTCAGGGAATTATAATTGGAAGAGGATATATATGAGTTTCTTTAATAATAAAAAGGTTAGCGGTAAGAATGTTGTCAGAAGCACCATGCTGGAGAACAGAAGTAAAGCAGGTGCCGTAAAGCTTTGGCTTACCAGAAAATGGCTGTTTCCGTTTTTATATCATCTCTATGCATTAAAGCCGATACAGGAAAACAAAGTAATATTCATGGAAATCAGATTTGGTAATCTCACCGATACATATCAGGAGATTTTCAATGAGCTTGTTTGCAATTACAACATGGATATACACTGCCATTTCTTTAGAGAAGGATTTGTTCTTAAGCCGGCTGAGCTTAAGAGACAGATTGATTTCGTTAAGGATGCCGCAACCGCAAAATATCTGATCTACAATGATAGCAGCAATACACAGGGAAGTTTCAAAGTAAGAAAGGGCACGAAAGTCCTTAATACCTGGCATGGAGCAGGCGCCTTCAAAAAGTTTGGCAACAGTACCATAAAGAAGATATTCGGAGGTACTGAGAAAGACAGAGCTACATACAAGCTTCATCCGAAGTATCACACTGTTACAGTCAGCAGCCCGGAGGTTGAATGGGCCTATATCGAAGCAATGGGTATGGAATATAACTCTCAGTGCGTAAAGGGTATAGGAATAAGCAGAACGGACGTATTTTATAAGGAATCCTTTATAAACGCCGCTAGGGATCATTTCTATGATATTCTGCCTCAGGCAAAGGGCAAGAAGGTGATTTTGTATGCACCTACCTTCAGAGGTATGCCCAGAAGTGCTATAACTCCGGATATGCTTGAAATCGGTAAATTCTATGAGAAGTTCAAGGACGAGTATGTTCTTGTTTATAAGCATCATCCTCTTGTAAAAATCCGTCCCACAATTCCTACGGACTACAGGAAATTTGCGGTGGATCTTACGGATGATATGAGCATTTCAGAGCTTTTATGCGTAACGGATATCTGTATTACGGACTATTCTTCTCTGATATTTGAGTTCTCAATATTTGAGAAGCCCATGATCTTCTTTGCATATGATCTGGCCAACTATTTTGACTGGAGAGGTTTCTACTACAATTATGATGAGCTGACACCCGGACCGATCTGCTACACCAATTCAGAGATGGTTGATTATATTGAGCATATAGATGAGCGCTTTGACAGGGAAAAAGTTCATGCATTCAGGGAAAAATTCATGAGTGCCTGTGACGGACATGCTACTGAGAGAATCATGAAGGAATTCTTTGGGGATGATATAGAGCAGTTCAGAAGACCTGCCCCTGTTGAAGGAGACTTCTGTGATCTGCCGGATGCAAAAATTCTGTTCAGGGATGAGAAAAAGCGCATTGATCGAATGAAAAAGCTCATGAATAAAGCAGCTTCGGCATACAGGAAGGCTGCAAAGCAACCTGTTATTGAAAATCGCGTAGCATTTCTGCCTGATGAGGCCTCCGACTGGGATGTTTTCTATTCTCTTGAAAAGGTATTAAAGGAGAATGAGGGTCAATACGAAATCATAAAGGATGTTACATATAACGCTAAAAACATTGAGAGCTTTGTAAGCAAGCTCGCCGGAGCAAAAGTAATATTCTGCTCCGGAGAGCCTTATATCCTCAGAATGATCGAGCTTCGTGAAGAGACAAAGCTTATTCAGATCAGCCCTGAACTTATTCCTTTATATCCCAAGTGGATAAGCTCTAAGGAAATAATCAGTGGATACAACGTTGAGGAGAATAGGTATTTCCCTATACGTTCAAAGTATAATGCGGTTATGGGAAGCGCAGAGAAAGACAATGAGCTTTTCGCTAAGAATTATAAGCTTGCCGAGGACGGAAAGGTTGTTAATATAGGTAATATAACAACAGATATGCTCTTCGATGAGGAGTTCAAGGCAAATGCCAGAAAGCGTCTTGAGACAATCTGCCCCTATTCTACCGGCAAGAAAATAGTTCTGTTCCTTTGCAAGGACAGAGAATCCGCTGTCGGATATCTTAACAGAGTCATGACAATGATGCATGAGGCCTATGCCAGAGAGTATGTATGCGTCGGAATGGTCTGCGACGGTAAACCAGGAAGAAGACTTGAGATATCCGAGTATTTGGAGGGATTCGCTTTTGATCCCAGATTCGTTCTTGCACAGCGCGTAGCTCAGCAGGAGGCCGATAGCCTTGACGGTGATGCTATGCCCGATTCCGCAGGCGGAGTCAGGATGGATAAGATTGACTGGAAAAATGTGGCACCTATTACCCATACAGAGGCTATCGCCATTGCTGACATAGTGGTTGGTGATTATTGCAGTCAGATGTTTGAAGCTGCAATTATTAAGAAGCCTTTGTTTATATGGACTCCCGACAGAATTACTTTTGGCAGGGAGCAGGAGTTCTATTTCGATTATGACAATCTTTTACCTGAAATAACCTGCAGCAGTAACGCGGAACTTTTGCAGAAGGTCAATGATATTGATAACTACGATTATTCTGCCCTTGAGCGTTTCTGTGAGAGATACATATCAAATTGTGATGGTAATACATCCGTAAGAGTTAAAGAGATTCTGGAAAATTTGATGAAGAAATAATCACTATTAAACAGACCGGTCTGAGTCAGATTAAAACACCGGTTTATTGATGAGGTGCAATACTTTATGAAAAAAATCTTAGTCAGGGGAGGTATGTCTCCCTTCGATAAATATGATGTCAGTGACATCATTCTGAATAACCGCTTTGGAACCAACGCGGGCAATATGGTGTATCTCTATGGTGTTTACAGATCCATCATGACAGGCGAAGATGTTCAGATCGATGTGGACAGATATATAATAGAACGCGGTCACAGCACGGAAGAGGATATTAAGCGTATCAATGAAGAATATTCCATGTACATCATTCCTCTTGCAGATGCCTTCAGAGATTCGTTTATCAATTGCCTTAATGCGCTTACAAGAGCTATTCGCAAGATGACGATCCCGGTAGTAATCGTGGGCGTTGGTATGAAGATCGGAATAAGTGACAGCATTAACGATGAACATCCCTGTGATCAGGCTGTTAAGGATTTTGTTTCTGCTGTTCTTGATCATTCATCCATAGTTGGTGTCAGAGGAGAGATTACAGGCTCTTACTTAAAGAGACTCGGCTTTAAGGAGGGCACCCAGTTTACACCAATCGGATGTCCCTCACTTTATCTGCATGGTGCTAATTTAAAGCTCAAGAGACTTACCAAGGAGATTAATAAGGATTCCGGCATCATTGTTAATGCCAGCATGCTCAGCACGGAGAACATTAACAGATTCCTCAGGAGAATTCTGACTGAGTATCCCAATGCCACGTTCATTCCGCAGCTTGTCAGAGAGCTTCGTGAGATGTATCTTGGAGCAATTTACCGCAAGGAGGATACGGCATATCCGATTCGTACAACGGATGAAGTTTTCACGAGTGATAAGGCAAGATTCTTTGTAAATGTACCCAGCTGGTTCGATTATGTTAAGGACAGGGATCTTAGTGTCGGAGCCAGAATGCATGGCAACATAGCGTCAATTAACTGCGGAATTCCTTCGGTGCTTCTTGTTAAAGACGGCAGAATGAAGGAGCTTATCGATTATCATAAGCTTCCTCACGCCACACCGGATGTTATTGATGATAATACGACACTTGAGGAGATAGTCGGAAGAACCAATCTCTACAGCATTGAGGATGTTCATGAAGCTAACTTCAGACATTATGTGGACTTCCTTGAGCAGAATAACATTGATTCTGTATTTAAGGGATATAACTCTCCGGAGAAGACCATTTTTGATGAAAAGATCAGTCAGATTACCTGGGATGAGCCCATTACTCCGATTCTCACCTGTGATGAGGCTGAGCGAATCCGCAGAATCGAGGAATACCTTGATTATGAAGAAGGCTACATTGAGGAGCTCAAGGAGAGGATAAGGATTCAGAACAGAGTTCTGAATCGCTACAAGAAATATCTTCCCGGTTTTGTAACCAAGAAATTTGAAAAATTGAATTGAATGAAAATACTCTTATTGATGAAAAAGGGTGAAATAAAAAAGCTTTCCTGAAAGTGATTTTGGGAAAGCTTTTTCATATCTGTATTAAAAAATGATTTAAGTTTAAACAGAATATTAAAAGAGCATTAAATAGGGAGTAGGGTGATTGACGGATGTCATTTTGTCTGTGAGAATGTAAATAGTATTTAGTTTAAAAATGTTAAAGAAGCACGTAAATATGATTATAAAACGGATTGATTAAAAAACTATCCTGTATACGAGATCGGAAGTACAAAAAGTACCTGATTTTAGAGAGGTTGAACAAAGGAGGTTAAATCTTATGAAGGGAACTCTAATTAAGAACAGTTTAAAGGTGACACTTGCAGCAGCCAGCATGAGTTTTATGCTTATGCTGACAGGCGGATTGACGGCTAAAGCAGAGGAGGTTGTTGCAGTTCCGTTTGAAAAGATGACAGATGAGGACTTACATAAAGCACCTGGTTGGGAAACCAGAAATATGACAAATAATAAAACCAATTGGGTGTATAGCAATTATATTCGTGATTTACTTTCGAAGTATGATACTATTACCTTTAAATCAGGAGAAACATTTAACCTTGAGTATGCAATTAATATCCCTTCAGGCAGAAACATTACCATCAATGCTGAGGGTGCTACTATTAATATCACAAATACCCAAAAGGGAGCTGTAGCTAATGCGGACTTCACAAAAGGTGGTTATGGTGCTATTGCTGGACTGACTATTAATGGTGGAATTTGGAAATCTACTGATTCTAGCGGCGGAAAAACAAGTGCATTTAAGATTGCTCAGGGAAAGAACATTACGTTAAAGAATATGACTATTGAGTGTGCAAATGCCGGAAGCCATTCCGTAGAAATTATTGCCTGCAAGGATGTTCTTATAGAAAACTGTAAGATTACTCCTCTCGGAAGCAACAACGGCAAGGAAGAACAGCTTCAGATTGACCTTGCTTCTCCCGCTACCGCAGGCAATGTTCTTTCAGGAAAAGCACTTGATGGCTCAACCTGCCAGAATGTACAGATAATCAACTGTGAAGTAACCGGAAACAGAGGCATCGGTATCAATGCAGACGTTAAGAATGCTAAGGGTGCAGGCAAGAAGGACAGAGGTAAATATCAGAACAAGTACCACAAGAATATTACAATATCAGGCTGCACAATTACAGGTAACAAGGCAGAAGGTCTTATGGCTTACAATATCATCGGACTGAAGGTTACAGGTAATACTATCATAAGTAAGGCTTCCGCTAAGAAGGCTAACTATTCATCAGGTATCCATGCTCTCAACCAGGGAGGCGGTAACAAGATGACTGTTACTATCCAGAACAACACTGTTGAAGGCGGAAAGCAGGCGATTTTCGTAGGCTCAAACGGAGCTAAGATAAAGAAGGCTACAGTAACAAACAACACTGTATCCAACCACAGTAAGAATGCAGTTGTTGCAGTAGTAGGCTGCAAGTCTCAGAAAGTTAAGGGAAATAAATAATAGCTGCAAACAATCACAATAAATCCTAATATGTTTATTTTCGGAAAATCGATGGCCCTCCGGTCATCGATTTTTTCTGCTGTTTAAGGAGAACTTTTTATTACTTATAAACTTTGGTACAATGGTTTGGTATAGAAAAAATTGTTGAGGACATTATTATAGTGAGAATTCTGATAAGAGGGGGTATGTCCCCATTTGATAATTTTAGCGCCACTAAGGAGATACTGGAGGATACTTTCGGCGGTAATGCCGGGAACATGGTGTATCTGTACAGTATTTTCCGAATCCTCATGACTGAAGGCACCGAGATAGATCTGGACTATTACAGACCAGAGAGAGGACAGACGAGCAGCAGAGAGATTGATGAGATCAATGAAAAGTACGATCTTTACATCATTCCTCTTGCTGATGCTTTCAGAAGCAGCTTTGTACCCAGCCTAAAGCGACTGACTAATTTTGTTGAAAAGCTGAAAATAAGGGTTGTCGTAATCGGTTCCGGTATGAAGATTCCAATGGGAGAGGATGTCACCGAGGCTCATTCCTATGACAAAGAGGTTAAAAGATTTGCTAAGGCGGTTCTGAAAAGATCTGCCATTTTTGGCGTGCGCGGAGAAAATACTGAAAAATACTTAAAGAACCTTGGCTTTTCAGGTAGTGAAGTAAGGGCAATAGGCTGTCCTTCACTCTATTTTCACGGATCGCAGCTGCCCTTAAGAAGTGTACCGCAGGATTTTGGCAAGCAGTCGAAGCTGATAGTTACCAACAGCATGATTACAAGTGCTGAGATACATGAATTTATGCGTAAGATTACGGATTCATTCGACAACTTCGTATTTGTTCCGCAGCTTAGAAGAGAGCTTAATGAGCTCTACTATGGAATGCCCTACAGAGCTAAGGGCTATCCTTATCCCATAAACATCAGCGATAAGATATTCAGAGCCGGGAAAGCAAGATTCTTCCTTAATGTTCCCACATGGATTGAACACAATAGCAAGGCTGACCTTAGTGTAGGTCCCCGTCTTCACGGCAATATCGCTTCAATGCTGGGAGGGACGCCTTCACTGATTTTGATGAAAGATGGCAGGATGCAGGAACTTGTGGATTTCCATAACCTTACCCATATTTCGATGAATGATCTTAAGCCGGACACGGATCTTATTGATATCGTTCATAAGTCTGATTTTAATTCCATAAATAGCGTTCATGAGGCGAATTTCAGGAATTTTGTGGATTTTCTTAAAGAAAACCGGGTTGCGAGTATCTATGATGACGTTGATCATGCGGAGAATACGCCTTTTGATAAGAGGATAAAGGAGATTGAATTCAATGATCCTGTAATTCCGTATTCTGCATGCGATATGGAAGAGATCATCAAGAGATGCAACGAGTTTTTCCCTGCACAGGAGAAGTACATAAACGGACTCCACAGGGACAGCGCTTACAAGCGCGCATATGAGAGGTTTATGCCTGGGTTCATCACGGATGAGGAAGGCTGGGGCCATAAATTTATTATGAAAAGAGCGGGGTATAAGGAGTGATTAAGAAAAAAAGTTTTATCAGCTTGATTCTGGCGGCTACTCTGGCCATGGGACAGTTCGGAGTTATCGGAACAAATGTCAGGGCAGAGGAAGGGCTTCAGAGTGTAACAGATGGGAACGCAGCATCAGAAAATGAAGATAAAGCGGAGGGAGAGCAGAGTACTTCCGGTTTAGAGACGGAGCAGAAGGATGCTGATGAAAATACTGATGACGCAGAAGCTAAGGAGACCTTGGCGGATGATACAGAGGATGCCACAGAGGATACAACAGAAGATATAATCGTAAATGACGATGCCGGCGAAGACGAGAATTTAGAGGTTTCCGATGGGAATGCCGATACTTCCGAAGAGAATAAGGAAGAGGATCCCCATACCTACACCACTGAATTTGACTATGAGGATGAGGTGGACGGATTCGGTATAACAATTCATGCCGATAAGGGAGTGCTGCCGGATGGAGTTACAGTTACGGTCAGGCATCTGTCCGAGGATGAGGAAAAAGAACTAAGCGGGGCTATCAATGATAAGTGCAACGATTCCCTTTTTTATTCATCATCCTTTGATATAAGCTTTTTTGATGAAGAGAATAATGAAGTTCAGCCCAAAGACGGTGATGTAAAAGTATCCTTTGATGTGTCACGAGATATGGTGGCAGAGGCTGACGGCTGCGGTGTTTCAGATATCAGCGTAATGCATTTTGACAGTGATTCGGAGTGCTCTCCTGTTAAGGCAGAGAATGAAGAAGAAAATGCGGATAATCCCTTTGGTGATAGCCCGGATACCGAAGTTTATCACGATGAGGATGGCAATCTTGTCGATATGCCGATGGTTTTAAACTCGCATTCTAAAGCGGAGCATACCATGAGTGTCAGCTTTGATGCGGATTCCTTCTCAGTATATAGCCTTGTGCTGGCGGCAACTTATACATTTGAACCTGAAGCCTACGGAACAGAGCAGATTATTGAATTGAATGATGCGGAAGCTCTCATGAACGATTTTGACGATTATGTTCAGCAGGCATTTACATATGCAGCTAAGAATGCTTCGGCTAATGAGAAGTACCGCGTAAGACTTCCTCAGAACGGAAAATATATACTGGTAAAGCCTGAGAAAGCTTTAAGACTCGGCAGCAATACAACTTTTGATTTAAATGGAAGCTATATCCTGAACGGAAGATGCTGGGGTATGATCATTGGTGCAAAGGGCGCCGCAGATGATAAGAGCGGCTATGGCGGCTTCAAAAACATGGCGATTGTCAACGGAACAATAGATGCGAATGCCTTCTCTTTCAGTGACCAGGGTTTTGTAACAGTAAAATTTGCCCATATCACAGGCCTTACCATAGAAAATGTATCATTTCCCAATTCAAGAGGACATAGCATAGAGATAGCGGCTGCAAAGGATGTAAAGGTAAATAGGTGCAGCTTTGAGCATTATACATATCCCGGAAGTCCCAATGATGAAGCAGTAAACATCGACGCTGCCCATGAGGACTGGATATCACTTGGATCGGATTCTGATCCTACACTTATGGGACCTTTTGATGATTATTGCTGCATGAATGTAGAGGTCTCAAATTGTACCTTCAATGATGTCTACAGAGCTATAGGAAGCCACAACTCAATCGTAGGACATCATCATAAAAACATTACAATACACGACAATCTCATAAGTAATATAACCAACCATGCTATTGGATGTCCTCATTACGTTGATTCGAAGATTTACAACAATATGATAACTAATGTGGGCCGCGGAATTGATTCTGTTGTAGAGGGCTATGCTATTGCAGAGGCCGATGACAAGAATTCATCAGACGAAAACTTCAATGCCAACCTTGAGATAACAGGAAATACAATTACCATGGGCACTGCTATCAATACCGGATATCCTTACGGAATAAGGGTAGGCGGTATGTTAACCAATGGGTCCACAGAGATTGATAACGGAACTTACTATACATCAGGTTATCATATAACAGGCAACACTCTGGAGGGCTTTGAGGCAGGCGTCTACATACGCTATGCGAGAGGTTCAGAGATAAATAACAATGCAGCCAACAACTGCAAGAACGGTTACGATGTAACCAATGCATCAGAGATAAACACCTTTTATGCAAATAAGGTTAATAATTCCACGGAAACCGGTATTCTTGTACGGGATTATTCAAAAATATTCAGTACCGATGGCAATGAAGTTATCACCAATGCAGATGAGCCTATAAGTGTTCAGGATGGCGCCAGTGCAGTATTTTATCTTGATCCCAAATATGTTCTCGGTATCGGCGAGGCGATAATGCCAAGATTCTATTGCGGAGAGAATGAGGTCACTTTCACCAGCAGTAAGAAATCCGCTGTTAAGGTAACCCAGACCGGTAAGCTCAAGAGCAAGAAGAAAGCGAATGTGGTTGTAACCGCGACACAGGATGGCTGCACAGCTTCGATTAAGGTGAATTCCAAGAAAGCACCAAAGCTGGTAAAACTTCCTAAAAAGAAGACTATTAAGAAGGGTAATACCTACCAGTTAAATCCTAAGGTTAACTCAGGATCGGCTTGCAATAACTACAAGTTTAAGAGTGACAACAAGAAAATAGTAAAGGTCACTTCCACAGGCCTTGTAAAAGCCAGGAAAAAGGGAAGAGCCATAATAACCGTAACTGCCTACAACGGAGTTAAATCAACAATAGTAATAAATGTTAAATAATACTGTGAGCACTTAACATCAAATAAAAACTCCCGAGAATGAATCAGTTCTCGGGAGTGTTATTTTTCTTATTCTGTTTATTTCTTTTTTTCATCTTGTACATCTGTTCATCGGCCATGGCAATGATCTTATCGAGGTCGAGGAACTCATCAAATATAGTCGAGTATGCTCCGTAGCTTGAAGATACGGTGTAGCCAAGCTTTTCGCTTTCTTCCTTAAGTTTTTTCTCCATCTTCGCTATAATATCGCAGCTGTTGCACTCGCCGGGCACCAAGGCAAGCATTTCATCACCGCCGAATCTGACACAAAGAGAACCTTTGGGACATACGGCTTTAAGCACCTTCGCAACCGTAGCTATTGCACGGTCGCCGGCAGCATGACCGAGATTGTCGTTTATCTCTTTGAGGCCGTTTAAGTCGGTCATGATGATTGTAAGCTTCTGGCCGGAATTCTGAGGCGCATCCTTGAGCTCTTCAAGTTTTGAAAGAAATGCCAGTCTGTTGTAGAGACCGGTGAGGGCATCATTTTGATACATCCTCTGAATCTTATCGCGCAGATATTTCTGGTAGCGGATGGTTACATAACCACCAAAGCCCATTCCGAGACAGTTTGTAAGGCTCGGAGTTCTTGAATAATCTATCAGATCGTACCGATTGAAGGAATAGCATACAAAACCGATATCTTTTCCCATATACTCAAGAACATTGAAGATAATGGGATAGCCCCTCTCCATGATATCCTCGAGATTTGGGATGATATCCTCTTCATTGTACGGGAAAATCTCGTCAGTGTCGCTGTAGGAGTTATAGATGACGCTTCTGGTGGTCTTTTCCATGTCTTCGAGGAAATAATTGTTCTCGATGTTAAAGCAGGCATCTTCCACAATAAGGCACATATTATTGGTGATGGAGTTCGTAACTGAATTGGAAAGGTGCCAAATGCAGTCGGCCATCGTGTCACTAGCCATGATGTTGGAAGTGAGATCCTGCATAATATATACGTCATCCTGATGATGGTAGAATCTGTTGTTAAAGCCCTGAACAGTAGACATCCAGTTAATCTGGCAGCGAGGACAGCCGCAGGACTCGTTGGCCATGAAACTGGGAGTTATCCACTCGGTAATGTTTTTTTCGCCGCGAAGAACGCCGTTTATAACTTTCATGACGGTATTTGCAAGAGTTGCACTGTCACAGATAGCGGTCGTGATTCCGGGAGAGGATAAAAAGGCCTCATCCAGTCCGTCAAATCCGGATATCAGAACCTGATCCGGGGTAGTAATTCCGTGGGAACTAAAGACATCACAGACATTTATCGCCATGATATCGTTGGCACAGATAACGGCATCCGGAACGATATCCCTTTTAAGCAGCTCCTTGGCAGCAGCTCTTGAAGGAATCGACCAGAAATCCCCGTAGCTTACCATGCTGTTATCAAAGGTGAAGCCATTTTCTTCTATGACTTTTTTGAAAACTTCAAGCCTCTCGTTTGAGAATTCGCTGTCCGGTTTTCCGGCCATAAAATGAGGATGTTTAGGCTTGTGGAACTCAATTATGTGCCTTACTATGGCTTCAAAACCCTTGGCATAATCAAATTTTACATGGGAAACATTATCATATTCGCCGTCAACGATGATGGCGGGAACCTCATGACTGTTAGCCTTGTCGATGATTCGTTCGACGAGCTCACGACATTTGATCTTTTCATCCATGATAATAATGGCATCGACTTTGTCATAAGGAATAAGGTCAAAAACAGATGCTTCTGCGAGATGGGCATTGCCGACATTGCCTATTTCGGCATTCATGGCATAGATAAACAGACGGCTGTCAGCTGCCTTCAAGAGCTCATTGAGTTCTGCTGTAAAACTGAAGACCTGAGAGTCGTATATTCTATATGTGCATAGAGCTATTATCTTCTTGCCAGCTATCATATGCCCTCACAAAAGTTACGCTGATAATCAGAAAAAATCATTTTTCCATTTAATATATTATCATATAAAAATCTGCATAGTACTAATATTTATTTGGATTTATATTTTTTTAGCGTTTTTTTATAACTAAATACAGAATGTGGCTGTGATGGAAAACGAAAACAGCCGCAAGCAGGAACAGATGGGTGTAAAAAGCTCCCACTATGTAGTAATTGCGCTCAAGCAGGTAACCTGCCTCGAATCCAAAGAAACAAAGGAGCCCCGACAGCGTAAGTCCCAGCATCAGAAGCGGGAGCTTCATGAATATGTTTCTCATGGCATGCAGGAAATCCTTGAAGGAAGCGTCGAAGTAAACGAAACGACCTATCATAAGACCGAGATAGTACATCATAACAGGGCTGTACTCACTTTCGTCGCCGATGACATTAAGAAACATCAAGATGATTATCACGTAAAACATACCCAGCATTCTGACGCAGGCGATGTCATCTCTGGAAATCCTTTTTAAAGGGATGATGATCTTATCCAAAATTGTATTTAAAACGCAGGACAAGCAGATAAGAAGCAGAAGTACGAAATCCTTCCAGTTTTCCCAGATATACATGAACTGTCCGAGGTATCCTGTCTGCGTGGTGCCCTGAATCAGGCTGTATACGTGGTTTAATACCACATAGGCGCAGGCAAAGGACATGACTGAGGTCGCGGAGATTATCATCTCATACAGGAGCTGAACCGAGTTATGAAAACGTTCACTGATAAGGGCTTTCCGCTCTTCGCGTTCTCTGCTTGTTGTGACTATTTCTGTTCCGCCGAGGATCAGGAAGTCACAGATGATTATGCCAACCAGTGCCAAAAGAAAGAATATGAGCTTTTTTATCAAAGTAAAATCCGGATTTATATATGCATCTATGGTCATTTTGGTTTCTCCTTAATTTATTTAACAACCTTTATATTTTAATGACTTCTCCGACCTTTTTTCAACCCCCGCCGCGATCAAATTGCGCGCTCCCGAAAATATTTTTCCACATGATATAATCAGTGTATTATATTTCCAAAACTATTAGTTTTAATTGTTTTAGAACAAAGGATAACGGTTGTATGAAACAGCGTGAAGGCTTGCCGATTTGGGCGATAATTGCAGTTCTGCTCGTAGTGGCTCTTTTGGGCGGAATTTTGCTTAATCTAAATAAAAAGAATACAGAAAGCAGTGATAAGCTCGTTGTTGTTTCACCGCATCCGACGGATTTCATGATTCCTCTTATTCAGGAGTTTGAAAATGAGACGGGGATAGAGGTGGACCTTCGCAGCTGCGGTACTTCCGAGGCTATTCGCAGCATGGTGGACGATGAAAATATCGATGTTTTGTGGGGAGGATCGCTTTTGTCCGTTGGTGCATACAGTGAGTTCTTTTACCCGTACAAAACCGTGAACAGGGCTATGTTCAAGGATGATTTCAAGGATATTGACGGGAGGATCACCTGTTTTTCCAACGTTCCCAGTGTGATCATCGTGAACGAAGATATTATAGGAAACACGCAGATTGAGGGCTATGAGGACCTTCTTGCCGAGAATCTCAAGGGTAAGATCGCTTATGCGAATCCCGGTAAGTCATCTTCTGCCTTCGAGCACCTGGTTAACATTCTCTATGCGATGGGGGATGGTAATCCGGAAGCCGGCTGGGATTATGTGGAAAAATTCATCGATCAGCTGAATGGTATTTTGCTTGGAAGTTCTTCTGAAGTCTACGAGGGCGTTGCTGCAGGAAAATATGTGGCAGGTCTTACTTTTGAGGAAGCTGCGGTTACTATGCTCGGAAAAGGGAAGCATATAAGGATAATCTACATGGAGGAGGGTGTCGTTTCGACGCCTGACGGAATCTATATCAGCAAGGATTCTGCGCACATTTTGAAGGCGGAGAAGTTTGTAGACTTCATGACAAGTGCGGGGACCCAGGAATTTATGGCGGGTAACCTCGGAAGACGCTCTGTTAGACGCGATGTATCTGCATCGGAGCTTGTTATCCCCGATAATGAGATTACCGCAATCGATGTCGACAGAGATGAAGTAATCAGCAAAAAGGATGAATGGAATTCCAAATTCCTTGCACTTTTCGGGGAGGATAGCGATGAATAAGGCTCCCGCATCTTTTCAGGAAAACATAAGAAAAACCTTCATCAGATTTTCGGTTGTGCCCGTAGCGCTTGTTTCCGTAATGGCTTTGATTCTCTTTGTATTTTCCTTTGCCTTGATTATGGCAATCTCAAATCGTGGAGAAAATGAGGCTGTCAATGAAAAGCTCACAAGGATGACCAACATCTATTATCAGATGATGGATGATGTTGGAGAATCTCTTGAGAATAATCATCTGACCGTTTCGAGGAATGAGGTTTTCGGAATTCTGTATGACAGGACCTCGGAATTTGAGGATATCGGAGATCTGATTATCCTCTCAAAGGATCAGAAGGTGCTGTTTAAGAGTAAGAGTAGTGTTCCACAGTTTTTGACGGATGGAACAAGCTCAAACTGGGGCATACTGAAGGCTTTGAAGAAGGCGAGGGGTAAGACCGCGTCGATTCTGTACGATAAGAAACTCTGCATAGGAAAAGGCGTGTATCGCGGCGAGAAACTCAGATTCATGATCGTCTATATCGTGCCCTCGGATGTGCTCAGCGTGGCGTCGGAGATTCAGAGCAGATATGTGATCATCACAGATAAAAATGGCTGGATCTACGCGGCAAACACGAATAAACTCCGAGACAGCTACGGACAGATAGATTCGAGGATTTCACAAAACACAGGATTTATCATGGCCGACGGCGGACTGTTCTATGTGCATAAGTCGGTAACCGACAAGGGATTTGGGGTCTATACTATAACCGACATGGGCTGGAGCGTTCAGCTGATTATAGTACTTATTGTGATTCTTGCGATAGTATTTCTGGCAATTGCGTTTGTTACAGTCAGAAGTACGGCAAAGAGCTCAGAGGAATACACCAGGGATATCAGGAAAATTGAGAACGCCCTTGAAGAGGTTCAGAACGGCAATCTTGATGTGAGCCTCAGGATAGGCAGCAGCAAGGAGTTCATGACCATCGGTAACGACTTCAACGACATGCTTAAGGGCCTTCGCGAGCAGATAGAGAGGAACAACGAACTAGCACAAAATGCGGCTTTCGCGCAGGTTAAACAGCTGGAGAGCCAGTTTAATCCGCACTTTTTATTCAATACTCTTGATAATATAAGATTCATGGCTAAGATCGATCCCGCGGCAGCTGATAAGATGATTGTGTCTTTGTCGGGGATTTTGCGATACTGCATCCGTGATATGCGAGAGGAAGTTACGGTCAGGGAGGATCTTGATAATCTGCAGTTTTACCTGAATATATTGCAGATACGTTTCAACAAGCGTTTTGCCTATAATATCGAGGTCAGTGAGGACATCATGGACTGCCTCATTCCGAAGCTGATGCTGCAGCCTCTTCTTGAAAATGCTATCAAGTACGGCTTCGGTGACCGTGAAAA
Source organism: Butyrivibrio sp. AD3002 (assembly GCF_000420905.1). NCBI lineage: Bacteria > Bacillati > Bacillota > Clostridia > Lachnospirales > Lachnospiraceae > Butyrivibrio > Butyrivibrio sp. AD3002. The sequence goes on from NZ_ATVV01000018.1 coordinate 67,367, forward strand.
GCTGACGGTGAATATTCGCGGCTATCAGATGCAGGATGAGCTTGTCTTTATCTGCGAAGACGATGGCGCCGGAATTGATGAGGAGCAGCTGTGGGTGATCCAGAATTACCTGAAAGAGGATGAAAACCGCACCAACCATTATGGGCTGTATAATATTCATCGCAGGATCAGGCTGCTTTACAAGGGCAACTACGGCCTGGATGTTACAAGTAAGAAGAATGAAGGCACGTGTGTGAGGATGATTATTCCGAAGCATATGTAGCGCCGGATGAGGGTAAGAATGTACAGAGTACTTATTGTAGAAGACGAAGATATCATAAGAAAGGGCATCGCCTACACCATGGATTGGACAGGCATGGGCTGCACCATAGCAGGCGAAGCCGCTAACGGCAAGGAAGGCCTTGAGAAGATTGAGGAACTTTCACCGGATATAGTTCTTGCAGACATAATGATGCCTGTTATGGACGGCATTGAGATGATCAGAAAAGGGCAGGAAATCTCTGACTTCAAGGCTATCATAATGACCAGCTATGCCGATTTTGAATACGCAAAACAGGCGATTGACCTTGGAGTATCAGCGTATCTGATGAAGCCCGTGGATGAGGAAGAACTGAGGAAAAATGTTGCGAAGGTAACTTCCGAGATCGAGAAGGATAAGCAGATAAAGCAGCTTTCGGAGAGAAAGAAATCCGGAGATGACCTCGATGTGGCCTTCATCAAGTCGGACAAGGATAATGACTATATTCAGCAGATAATTGAGAGGACGCGTGAGCGCTATTCTGAGAAGATCAGTCTGGACATGTTTTCAGAGGAACTGGGAGTGTCTTCAAGCTATCTTTCGCGCAAATTCAAAGAGGCCACCGGCCAGACCTATCTTGATTTCCTGAACCGCTACCGCGTAAGCCAGGCAGTAAAGCTCCTCGAAACCGGCACCTACAAAGTGTATGAAGTCTCGGAACTTACCGGCTTCAGCGACTACAAGTACTTCAGTACTGTCTTTAAGAAGTACGCCGGAAGTTCCCCCTCTGACTTTGTGAAGTGAAGTTCAAAATATTGGATAATTAAACAGAATTTTAGGTATAGAAAAACGATTTCCTTCGGTATCATCTTCTTATCAAATGTATTTAACATTTTGAAAGGAGAGGAAAATGAGAAAAAAGTTAGCATTGGTTTTAGCAGGACTTATGACACTCAGCGTAGTTGGCTGTGGCGGATCTAACGGAGGATCTACAGAGGCACCTGCTGCTGAGACAAAGACTGAGGAGGCTGCACCGGCTGAGACAGCTACAGAAGAGCCCGCAGCAGAGGAGACAACAGAAGCTGCAGAGGCAACAGAGGATGCAGGTGAGGCTACAGAGGCCGGCGGAATGGATGCTCTTATTGAGGCAGCTAAGGCTGAGGGAGAGCTCATCGTTTACGGTTCATGCGAGGAAGAGTACCTTGCAGCAGCTTGTGAGAACTTCGAAAAAATGTATGGCATAAAAGTTCAGTATCAGCGCCTTTCTACCGGTGAAGTTCAGAGTAAGATCGAAGAAGAGAACGGAAATCCTTCAGGTGACGTTTGGTTCGGCGGCACAACCGATCCCTATAACGTAGCAGCAGGCGAGGGACTTCTTGAGGCATATGAAGCACAGAATGCTTCTCATCTTATCGGTGATAAGTATCGCGACAAGGATGGTTACTGGTATGGAATCTACAAGGGAATCCTTGGTTTCATGGTGAACAGAGACGAGCTCGAGAGAATGGGCATCGACGAGCCTAAGGACTGGCAGGATCTTCTTGATGAGAAGTACAAGGGACTTGTATGGCTTTCAAACTACAACACAGCAGGAACAGCTAAGCTTGTTATCAACACAATGATCCAGAAGTACGGACATGATGAAGGTATCCAGTACCTCGTTGACCTCGATAAGAACATCGAAGTTTACACAAAGTCAGGTTCAGGCCCTTCCAAGAACGTTGGAACAGGTGAGTGTATCGTAGGTATCGGTTTCCTTCACGATGGCATCACACAGATCGTTGACAACGGTTATGGCAATATTGACCTCGTAATTCCTTCAACAGGAACATCCTTCGAGATCGGTGCAACAGCTATTTTCAAGGGATGCGCACATCCCAATGCAGCTAAGCTTTGGATCGAGTATGCACTCAGCCCTGATTGCGTTGAGCTAGCAGCACAGAACGGTTCTTACCAGTTCCTTGTTATCGACAATGCAAAGCAGCCCGAAGTAGCAGCAGAGTTTGGACTTGATCCCGAGAACGTTATGGATTATGACTTCGAAGATGCAAAAAAGAATACAGAAACTTACATTGAGGAAGTTATGACCGCACTCGGAAGCGCAGCAGACGATCGTTTCCAGACCGAGTAATATAACTATTATGGGCGGATGTGTATTTCATCCGCCCTTAATTTTTTAGAGGAGGAGTTGAAAAATGGCAAAGAGTCAAAGTGCCAGCCTTGACAGGAAAAAGCTCATGGCGGATCCCATCATGGTTTCTACCATTATTCTTTTGGTGGTTTTTCTTACAGTATTTATTCTTTACCCGCTGGCTATACTGCTTGTTGACAGCTTTGTATCTGAATCGGGGTTAACGCTTGATACATTTAAGAGAGTTATGGGACTCTCAAATTTCAGACGCGCGATTACCAACACACTTAAGGTTGGATTTTTGGTAGGTATCGCGTCAGCTCTCATAGGCCTTTTATTTGCTTATGTTGAGGTTTATGTAAAACTCAGAACAAAATTCATGGAAGGCCTTTTCAAAGTCGTTTCCATGCTTCCGGTGGTTTCGCCGCCGTTTGTGCTTTCACTTTCAATGATCATGCTTTTCGGAAAAGCAGGTATCATTACACGTTTTATCTTACATATCTATGACAACAGCGTGTATGGATTCTGGGGCATCGCCATAGTCCAGACACTTACATTTTTCCCTGTGTGCTACATGATGCTCAAGGGACTTTTGAAAAATATCGATCCTTCACTTGAGGAGGCTGCCAGAGACATGGGCGCTTCCCGTTTCAAGGTATTCATGACGGTTACTTTCCCGCTTATTCTTCCGGGTCTTGGAAATGCCTTCCTTGTAACCTTCATCGAGTCTATTGCGGACTTTGCTAACCCCATGATTATCGGTGGTTCCTACGATACACTTGCGACAACAATTTACCTTCAGATCACAGGTGCGTATGATAAGCAGGGCGCGGCTGCCATGGCGGTTGTACTTCTTGCAATCACACTCGTGATGTTTATCATCCAGAAGTATTATCTCGAAGCCAAGAGCACAGCTACTCTTTCAGGAAAAGCGTCCAGAGAGCGTATGCTCATCACAGATAAGAGCGTTACAATCCCTCTTACAATCCTGTGCTCAGCGCTCGCGATTTTCGTAATAATCATGTATATCTGCGTTCCCTTCGGCGCTATGTTCAAGACCTGGGGATACGATTTTCATCTGACCTTCAAGTGGTTCGGTCAGGTGTTCACAAAGTACAAGGGACTCAAAGCATTTAAGGACAGCTTCATTCTTTCCTTCATATCAGCGCCTATCACGGCACTTCTGTCCATGATCATCTCTTATCTTGTTGTTAAGAGAAAGTTCAAGGCAAAGGGCTTTATCGAGGCGGTTTCAATGTTGGCTATGGCAGTTCCTGGAACTGTACTCGGTATCGGATATATCAGAGGATTTTCAGGCGGTATCTTCGGAACAGGAATCCTTCAGGGACTGTACGGAACAGGTGCTATTCTCGTAATCGTATTTATCGTTCGAAGCCTTCCTACAGGAACCAGAAGCGGTATCTCCGCCCTCAGACAGATTGATAAGAGCATTGAGGAATCCGCTTATGATATGGGTGCCGACAGCTTCAAAGTGTTTATGACAGTTACACTTCCGCTTATCAAGGACAGCTTCCTTTCGGGATTTGTAACATCCTTCGTAAGAAGTATCACAGCGATCAGTGCAATCATCCTTTTGGTTACACCTTCGTATCTTCTTATTACGGTTCAGATCAACGAGTTCGCAGAGAAGGGATCCTACGGAATTGCCTGCGCTTTTGCATCAATCCTGATCCTTATCACCTACAGTGCGGTTCTTGTTATGAACCTTGTGATTAAACATTTCGGAACAAGTCGCCAGGTTAAGACTACAGATTGACGGGAGGAGAAAAATTATGTCAAAGGAGAAAAAGGGCGTACGCCTTGAACATATTTCAAAGATTTACAAGGATCCCAAGACCGGTAAAGATTTCTATGCAGTTAAGGATGCAAATATCGAGATCGAACCCGGAAGTTTCGTAACACTTCTTGGACCTTCAGGATGCGGAAAAACAACAACACTTCGTATGATAGCCGGCTTTGAGAGCCCGGATGAGGGAGAGATTTACCTTGGAAATGAGCCGATAAATGCGCTCACTCCCAACAAGCGTGATACAGCTATGGTTTTCCAGAGCTATGCGCTTCTTCCTCACTACAACATTTTTGATAATGTTGCATACGGACTTAAGCTTCGTAAGATGGATAAGGAGACTATCAGGAAAAAGGTTACTGACATTCTCGGACTCGTAGGACTTGAGGGCATGGAAAACAGAATGACTAACCAGCTTTCAGGTGGACAGCAGCAGAGAGTTGCTCTTGCTAGAGCGCTTGTAATTGAGCCCGGCGTGCTCCTTTTCGATGAGCCTTTGTCAAACCTTGATGCAAAGCTTCGTGTTTCCATGAGAACAGAGATCAGAAGAATCCAGCAGGAAGCAGGAATCACAGCTATTTATGTAACTCATGATCAGAGTGAGGCTATGGCTATCTCCGATAAGGTCATCATCATGAAGGGTGGTCTTGTGGAGCAGATTTCCACACCTCAGGAAGCTTACTACTATCCGAACAACAAGTTTGTCGCAGATTTCATTGGCGAAGCAAACTTCCTTAAGGCTATTGTCAAGTCACAGGATATTGTCGAAATAAATGGTGAAGAGGTTAAGTGCTCAACAGGAAGTCTTGGAAATGGAGCTGAGTGCAGCATCGTTCTTCGTCCCGAGGGAGCAACCCTTGGCGACAACGGTTCTATAATGGGCGAAGTTGAGTATTCATGCTTCATGGGTGCTTATCAGGATTATCACATTAAGATCGGTGATGAACTTGTTAAGATCCAGGAGTACAACCCGAAGAACAAGAAGATTTATGGTGTAGGCGACAAGGTTTATCTGAACTTTGAAGAAAATACATTATATGCGCTTTAAAAAGAACACGAAGAAAAGGAGGGCGCTGAATGGGAACGCTCGAATTTTTTGAAAGCAGTGCCGATCTTGCGGTCGCACTTAGACTTGTGATAGCAACTCTTTTCGGTTGCCTCATTGGCTGGGAACGTGTGGTAAAGCGTCATACCGCGGGTATCAAGACTTTTGCTCTTGTGAGCCTTGGTTCAGCGGTTGCGACATCCCTGAATATATATCTTGCAATGTTGCCGGGGCTTGGGGCTGATGTCAGCCGAATTCCCGCCGGCGTAGTAAGCGGTATCGGTTTCCTCGGCGCAGGTACTATCCTCGTCACAGGTAAGAAACAGATAAAGGGACTTACCACAGCTGCTTCTCTGTGGGTTACTTCCTGCATGGGAATGGCTATTGGCGCAGGATATATCGTTATCGGCATCACTTGCTTTGTGCTGGTCATGATCGCCAACGTAGTGCTTATGAATCTCAGCAATGTTGTTGAAGAATATAGTAAGTACATGAGCATGTATATTGAAGTGAATAAAGGCTCAGTCACTAAGCTCTCCAAGTATCTGTCTGAAGAGGATCTCTCAATCAGCAGTATGACCAAGAGCAAGGAGAAGACACTTCAATCCTCTGATGTTGCACTTCTGATCGATATCGACAGCTCCAGAAGACGCTCCCACAGGGAAATCATCAGAAGACTCCAGGAGCTGGAGTATGTTAATTATGTGGAAGAGATTTGATGGATATAGCATTATTTATAGGCTTGTCGTAAGTCAATTCGCGAAGAAATTAGGAATGGACTTACAGCTGGAGTCCTTTTTCTGTGGAATAGGAGTTTTGTGCAAAACCACAGATGTGTAAATCGGATTAATCTGCGTAATATAAATTTTGTGCTAGAACACAGATAAAAAAATTGGTCAAATCTGTGAAAAAAATAATATGTGTAATATCATAGATGATTTTGAATTTTTATAGTTAAATTTATCTGTGAAAATTAGTATTGCGTAAGGAACACAGAAATATCTGACACAAAACTGGGTGGATAAAGGAAAAATATCTGTGAATAAAGAGTAGAAGCCCATAACACAGATTTTGGCAGAAAAATAATCTGTGAAAGAATTAAAAAAGTGGTTTTCACAGAAGATGAATAAATCCTATGGACATAATGTGGAAATGCTAAGTATATAAGATGTTAATCACAACAAAAAACATTGTGGTTCAAAATTAAGACACATTTGTGTGCTAGCATCAAAAATATGTGGATAATAAAGTCGCAATCAAACACAGTGTTTATCCATACCACATCAATTATCAATTTGGAGGAAACAAAAATGAGTCAGGAAAAAGTTGATGCTTACAAAATCGAGAAGAAGGGGAGAAAGGCAAGAATCGCAAAACATAAGAGAAATGTAAAGATTGCAAAGTGTGTAAGTCTGGTGCTTCTGCTTGCTGTATGTTCTCTGGTAGGATGGAGAGTTTATGCTGCTAAACATCCTACAGCAGATGCGGCTGCAACAGAGATTTCAGAGGATGTAGTACCTGCAGCAGAGACAGTTGATGGAACAGAAGCTACAGCAGATAATGCAGAGGAAACTACTACAGAAGATACTACTACAGAAGATACTACTGAGGATGCTGCAGCGGAAGACACAACAGATGCTAACTAATCCGTGATATATTTCATGACTGATTAAGATAATCAGTTTCAGGCTGAATTTTTAATTTAGCATTTAGTTTCAATTTAGGTTAGAGGTATATAGTGTAATCATCGAGAGGAGCAATCCTTTTGGAAATAACATACACACACTCTTTCTTCATATTAGTTGGCCGGGCTTCTCGAGGAGCCCGGCCATTCCTCATTAATATCGCAAAGCTTTATTCAGTCAATCTTTCAAATCAGGAAAAGTTCTATCTAATCATATACTAAAAAATCATAGCATCCTTTTTAAACCTTTGCCATATACGGAACAACAAACAAGCTTCTGATCATTTATCCAATAGCCGGAGCAGTACTGGTTCTGGGAAGTGTTATTTCCCTAGTGTGCAATCACAGCCATATAGGGCTTGCCGGGCAGAGCAACAGTAACCTTTCCTGATGCATTCTCGAGGACAACTTCCCTGGTCATGTTCCAGGTGTCAATTACTTCGACTTTGTACTTTTTATCTGCGGGCAAAACCAGAGTATCCCTGGCACAGCACCTGAGATAATAATAATTGATGATAGCAGAGTTATCAGCGCATCTGCCGCTGTAGCAGTGTTCTGCGTAGAAATGCATATGACGGTTCTCGGGAGTCATCAGTTCTATGGCATTCATGAAACTGACAAAACCGGGATCCTTTTCTTTTTCGCGGCGCTCCTCATCGGAGAGCTCAGAGAAGTAAGGAATACCGCCCGCCGGAGGTTCAACCGGTCCCGGAAGACTTTCAACAATTTCTTTAAGAAAAGCAATACGCTCGGGAGATGTTCCTTTTAAGCGGCCGCCCTTCGACCACCACAGCACATCGTCAGGATCAAGAAAAGTCTCTCCGTGAGTACAGTAAGCCCCGCTTACGATGCTCATCCAGAATCTGGCAGTCATCTCCTCGCCGGAAATAGAACCCCAGAAATCGGGAATATTTCCCTCATAACAGCACTCGTCAACCATAATCGGTTTTCCGAACTTCCTAACGAGACCTCCAATATCGGGAAAACGCTTGGTCTGGTAGGAACCGTGTGTAATATTCGCTCTCGAAGTATCCCAGGGAACAAAACAGTTATGGTTGGAAATAAGATGATGCCTCTTATCATGAGATGCTAGATACTCCTCAATCTCATACCAATCCTCCATGCTCTTTCTATGAAGCAGAAGATCATACTCATTCGCAAGGCTCCACCAGATATTATCAAGATGTCCCAGCCTGTCTATGCAAAGCTGCAGATATTTTAGATTATCTTCCTGTGAAAACTGCGAGAATCCCCATCTGTCGTAGGGATGGAAAAGAATGAGATCGCACTGAATCTCCATATTATCAAGGTGCTTAATAATGCCTTCCAGATGATTCCAGAATCTCTCATCGGGTGAATCTACATCCCAACACCCGGAATCAGTCTTATGGAACGGATAGAACTCCGGCTCATTTTTATTATAGGTATAGTCCTTGGGAAAAACGCACATTCTGACCTTATTAAAAGGAGAGCCGGAAAGGCTCTCAAAGGTCTGCTCGATTATTTCCGAAGTTTGATGCGCGAAGGCATAGATAGTTGTACCGAAAGGATAGAAAATTGTGCCGTCCTCATATTCGAAGTGAGTACCGACAGCTTTTACCATTCCATGTTTACTCATGAAGTAAAATCTCCTTAAGTTCCTCTGTGTCTTTTGCAAAGAGCTCCGCACCTGCTTCTATAAGCTCAGGCTTATCGCGAAATCCCCACAAAACAGTAACCATTGAAAGCTCTGAATTCTTTGCGGTGGCAACATCAATATCAGAGTCTCCGACATACACGGCTTCCGATTTTGACACACCAAGCTCAGAGAGCGCGATATCCACAAGCTCCGGTGAGGGCTTTCTCGGAACACCTTCTCTTGCGCCTACAGCCACTGTGAAAAGACCGTCAAAATAACTCTTTGCCAACCTGTGTACATTTTCATCGGTTTTGTTGGATACTACCGCGGTTTTAATTCCCGCATCCTTTAGAGACCTAAGTAGCTCGCAGATTCCGGGATAGGGCTTCGTCTTCTCCGTGCAGTGAAGAGGGTAGTACTCCTTGTGCATGGCAAGAACCCTGCTCTCGGTCTCGGGATCCGTGCCCTCGGGAACACATTTATTCACAAGGTATACCATACCTTTTCCGAGAAAAGCGCGAACCTCCTTTGTTGAACGCTCGGGAAGACCATTCTCACGAAGAGCATGATTCACGCTGTCTCTTAAATCATCAAGACTGTCGAGGATGGTTCCGTCCATATCAAAAATGACTGCTTTCATATTATTGCTGCCTTCCCATATCCATCATGGTTCTGAAAAGATCGATATCATTCTGTGTAAGCTTGATATTACACTGCTTTGAAGCTCCGTCCGGAGTTGTGATTTTCATATCAAAAATGGTGCCCTCCTGAAGGGATGAGTCCTTTACCGCATTGAAAAAAGGGAATACGCGCGGGTGCTCAGCCTTGAAGGTGTTAAATTTCTGCTGCAATTCCATAATTGCCATAGGATTAATATTCATAAAAACCTCGCTAAAATAAATTATGCTTGCGCCGCAGCACAGCATATTTATTCTAAGAAAAAACAGGGTATCTTGTCTAGTACCGGCCTTGGTTTATCTGATATTTAGGAGAAAAATGTGATATGATTACATAAAATCATTGCTTACTTAAGGGGATTTGGGAAAATGAAAAAACTAAAGATAACATTTAACGCACCTGTTGTACTTGGCTTTGCACTGCTTAGTTTTGCAGTCCTTCTTCTGGGAATAGTAACGCATGGAGCCAGCACACAGACATTTTTCACAACCTACAGATCGGATCTTCGATCGCCGCTCACCTATCTCAGATTCTTCACTTATACGCTGGGACACTCCGGCTGGGAGCATTTCATCGGCAACATGTCCTATATACTTCTGCTTGGACCTGCGCTTGAGGAAAAGTACGGATCAGCAAAACTTGTTGTTGTTATACTTGTTACCGCTCTTATAACGGGAATCGTAAATTCAATGTTTTTCCCTACTGTTGCACTATGCGGAGCTAGCGGAATTGTATTTGCATTCATCGTAATGACTTCCTTCACAGGCTTCAAAGGCGGAGAAATCCCGCTTACTTTCATTCTTGTTGCAATCATATTTATAGGACAGCAGATAATAGACGGGGTTTTCATAAACGATAATATCTCTAACACAGCACATATTGTGGGTGGAATTGTCGGAGCTGCAATCGGATATATTTGGAATAAGAAGTAATGGCTGACAAAAGTCCTGAAAAAATGTCAATCATTTTCTTGCAATATTTTTTCAAAAACAAATTAAAATAATTATCTGAAAATATCACAAATTGTTCTTTAAGAGCTGCATATGGCAGCTCTTTTGCATACAATAGAAACAATATAGACCTATTTTCACGAAATTCTCAACTTGTCAAGTACGAATTATGAATTGATTATTTCATATTTGGTAGTTTATTTTGAAAGAAAATTTCATATAATAATATATATTGCACTAGTTAACTTTTTTATCGAGGGGAGAAAAAGTCATGCGTAAGAATATCGCACGTAAACTTGCTGCATTTATGGCTCTTGTAGTCCTTCTTACGACCTTTGGGTCAGACTACAACAGCATTGGCGCTCGCGCTAATTCAGACGTAGATGCAATCGAGCAAGGTCTATCAGACGAAAACGGGCTCTGGGAACCCCAGGGCGCAGAACAACAGAATGTGCAGGAGGCTGAAGAGCCGGCACCGGAGGTGGTAGAGGAACCACAGGTAGAGGAGCCACAGGTAGAGGAGCCTCAAGTAGAGGAACCACCGGCAGAGGAACCTGTACAGGAAGAACCACAGGTAGAGGAGCCTCAAGCAGAGGCACCGGCAGAAGAAGCTCAGGTAGAAGAGCCTGCTGAAAATGTGGAGAATCCTGATGCACAGCCCACAGAGGAAGTACAGCCTACAGAGATTCCCGAAGAGGAAACTCCTGCAGCAGATACTCCCGCTGAGGAGACACCTTCAGCAGAGACACCAGCAGAGGAGAACGGTGAGGCAGTAGTGCCTGAAGAGGCACCTGCCGAGGCTGGAGAAGCTGAAGCACCTACAGCTGAGACACCTCAGGGTATCGTGATAAGCTATGTTGCAGCTGAAGGCGGTAAAGTATCTGTAGAAACTGAGACAGTTACAGAGGCTGCTGCCGGATCTACAGCTATAGCTGATGAAGGCTATAAGTTTGCAAACTGGACAGATGCTGCCGCTACAGTAGTAGGAGAGGAAGCAACTTTTGTTCCTTCAGCAGAGCAGACCGTTGAGGGTGCTGTTTTCACAGCTAACTTCGAAAAGCTTGCGGTAGAGGCTGAGCCCGAAGTTGATATGCCGGCTGTAATCTTTGATGATGAGGCCGGTGATATCAGCGTTCACGTTGAAGCCGGAGAAGGAGCTTTTCCTGAAGGCACCATAATGAAGGTTACTGCTGTATATGATCAGGCCATCCTTGATACAGCTGCACAGGCAGCAGGCGTTGAGGCTGACAGCACAGCAGCTGTTGATATCACTTTCTACTACAAGGATAAGGATATCGAGCCTGAAAAGCCTATCAAGGTACAGCTTCACAGTAAAGTAATCACAGAATCCGATGAAGCACAGGTAGTTCACATTTCTGATGACGGAGATGCGAATGTTATTTCTGATGCAAGTATGAACGGCGATACAGCTGAATTTAATTCCAGCGATTTCTCAGTATATGTAGTTGTCGGAAAAGATGATGATAACTGCCGTGTAAAGGTTGTTTTCAAGAATGGTGATGAAGAGATTGCTTCAATGTATGTCAAGAAGAATGACAAGATGGAGCAGGTTCTCTATGATCCTGGAGTTGGTCAATTAGCAGCCGGCGTTAATTTTGCAGGATGGACAACTGACAAGAATTATGAACCTGATGCAACCGGACTTACTATTCAAGAAATAAGGGATACAGTTAACGGTATGCTTCCACCTGCAATCGATGCTGATGAAGAAGGCGGAACAGTACTGGAATACTATGCAATGTTTCTTAAGCAGTACAAGGTAAAATATCTTGAAAACGAAGTTGTACTTGGAGAGCATGCAGTTAATGTACGTGCTGATGCTACAGGAGATGCTTCAATCAGACCTTACACTGTAAATATGGCATATACTGTGCCTGATGATGAGCATAAGTTTGAAGGCTGGCTTGTTGCTGAAGGCAATGGGAATATTGTAGACAGAGGGGGAGTAGAAACTGATAAGCCTTTCCCTAATCCCACGGACATAACAATAAAAGGTGATGTAGCCTTCTCTGTAGATGCTCCTTCAGGACATTGGCTTGTTTTTGATGAGAACGGAAAAGGAGCTACTTACTGCGCACCGATATTTGTTAAAGCAGATGAGGTTACAAGAAAATCCAGACCGGATGAGGAGATGACCAGAAAGGGTTATTCTTTTGGCGGTTGGTTCAAAGACAAAGCATGCACAGACGGAAATGAATTTACATTTGGTAACCCGCTTACTGAGAAAACAACCATCTATGCAAAATGGACTCCTAATAACGAAGCGCCCTATACAATTCTTATCTGGAAGCAGAATGCGGCCAAAAACGGCTATGATTTTGCAGGGTCTGCTGTAGGAAAAGGACGCGTTGGAAAGAAGATAAAAGAAGATGAAAAGGCTATCGAAGAAAAGACAATTGGAGATGTTAAATATGCAGTGATAGCCAAAGAACAGTATGGCGGAGTTAAATCTGCCGATGCAGAAAATCTTCCCAATATTAAGCATCCTGAGTTTGTCGGATTTACACTTAAGAATGTTGAAGATGCAACAATAACCGCCGAGGGTACCGGCGTAGCAAATGTATACTTTGATCGTGTTCAGTATACACTTAAGATGTATTTAACAAGGAAGACCGGTAATAATACTTACACGGGATCACAATATGCAGGTAACGGTGCGTATGGCGGAGCCTGGAACCTACCCTTAAATGGTATTACCAAGATTAAAGGTACTGCACCCGGTACAGCTGACGGACAGTACTACTATTATCCTATCACTGCCTATTATGGTGATGATATCTCGGGCCTGTGGCCTACATACGAAGAAGTACAACCTAGCGGACAAACTTTTGTAAGCTGGCTTCTTCGCAAAGGAGCTAAGTCCTATACCAGTAGCGGTAATGGTGGAAATACTGTCAAAGGTGTTATTGGAATAATGGATGAGTGCGTTCTTGCAGATCTTACTTCCAAGGATGGCAACTATGTAGTAGCCCGTTATGACAGCGATCCTTATAACTGGACCTATAATCTCTATTTTGCGGATGCAAATGGAGAATATCCCGCTGAACCCAGCAAGAAGGTTACAGTAAGATCTAATCAGAGTGGTATTGACTCTCAGCATGCTCCGCCGATAGACGGATATGAATATGTAAAACGTGATGGGTATAGTGTAACTGAGCGTCCCAAAACAGGTACTATAAACTATTATTATCAGCCTAAAGCATTTGCTATCAACTATATGGATGGTAAATATGCTAATGGTTCAGACGGTGAAATACAGAATAATAGCGGCGTTCAATTAACTGAAAGAGATGATATCAAATTTGGTGCTGATATTAGTGGATATAATATAACAGTAGATTGCCCCGAGCCTGGATATGTATTTGAAGGCTGGTACATGGATAAGGCATGTAATTCTAAATACGACTTTAACACCACAATGCCTATGGGAGGTGTAACAGTATTTGCAAAATGGCGTCAGATACAGTACCGTGCATTCCTGCATCCCAATATGGAAGGTGCAGATTGGGGTAATAATCAGGCCATGGATTTCCGTGTAGATTACGGCGCAAAAATCAGTTCACCTACAGGAAGAAAAGCAGGATACCGTTTTGTTGGCTGGTATACAACTCCTGACTTTAAGCCGGATTCAGTATTCAATGGAGACGTATATGTCCTGAATGAAGATACGGTTACCACTCCGTATACTGATAAGTTACCTGAGGATGCGAATAGATTTTGGATTACCAAACAGTTCGATATCTATGCTGAGTGGAGAGAGGTTCTCGACGGTGCGGAAGGAATTAACGTTGTTTACAGCCTGACCGATCCTGATATTGATGGCAAGGGACATCCCGGAACAGGAACAGGAACTGCTGAGGATAAAGGATTATACGTTGATAATTCACGTGCGATAGCAGTGCCGGCAGTAAAGGCTCCTGAAGGATATGTTTTCTCGAACTGGGTAGTTCAGAAATACATTTCAGGGGATAAATACGAGGATGTGCAGGATGTATTCCCCGGGGGATCATATGATATAAAAGCAGCATATGCTAAGGTTACTTCGCTTGGAGGAGGCAAGAATTCTTATGTAATCCAGCTTCGTGCTGAGTACAAGCTTAAAGAAGAAGCTACACCTACCTACATACCGTGGTATGCAAACGATAATACAGCTGCATTCACAATTGATAAGGTTGACGCCGGAGAAACCACAGATAAGAGCACACTGCAGATCAATGAAGCAGTTGAAATTAAGACAGTTCCTGATACCTCTTCCTACAAGTCCAAGTATGAATTCAAGGGCTGGGCAAAGGTAAACATGGGTAATACTGACGAAGAGGCATCTAGATTTATGAATAATTCAGCCAATTGGAAAAAGAGCGGGCTGAGTCTATTCATACCATATGAAAACGGCGCATTCACTTATGAAGGCAAGGCGGCAACAAAGGTTGCTGCTAATGAGGCAATGCCTTATCAGGCACTGTTTGCAGTTTGGGAAGATAAGCTGACTTATCATTCTAACACAGAGGATGATGAGACGTTTGAACAAACAGGAGATCCTGAATCAACTCTTACTGTTGCGGCCAACAGCTTCGAAAATGGTGAGTATACATTCCTTGGCTGGAATACTAAGCCTGATGGAACCGGTACGACATACCAGCCGGATTCATCTTATACACTTACTGAGGATGTTGATGAGCTCTTTGCTATGTGGGAGGATACCCTTACCTATAAGGCAAATACAGGTGCAGCTGTAGAGGATATTGTTGATAAGGGAGAAATCGGCGAAGGACTTACAGTAAGAGCAGCCGATACATTCACAAACGGCACCTACAAATTCAAAGAGTGGAATACACAGGCTGATGGACAGGGAACAACATATGAGCCTGGTAATACATACACACTCACGGATGAGGATGACGTCCTTTATGCGATCTGGGAAGACACCCTTACCTATAAGGCAAA
>NZ_ATVV01000019.1:0-82251 GCF_000420905.1 Butyrivibrio sp. AD3002
GATGGATGAGATCCCTGTGTATAAAAAGGGCAGGAAGTCTGACTATGTTTTTTCGGGAAAAAGGATAAAGCGTGGACTCTACAGGCACTACGATGGGACAATAACAAATGCAGACATAAACGGAGCTGCAAATATCTTAAGAAAAGTATTCCCAAAGGTAACCCAATGGGATAGAGGCATAGTGGACATGCCCTGTTCTTTGGGATGCACTAAGCATCCCAAAGGTTCATGCCGCTCTGCGGCATAACAGAAACCTCTTCCGACGCAGAGTCGGTGGTGGTAGTTCATGAGGAGATGCATCCCTGGGGAGCAGGTGCTCCGACAGATGATGAGGATATCTATTTTAAGGTTGTAGACCTTAATGATGGGAGCATAGTTACTCTATTTAAAGGGCCTCAGCAGTTTTTTGATATTTATTGGAAATGATATAAAAATCCTATAAGAAAATTAGCACTCTACTTGACAGAGTGCTAATTTGGTGTTATACCATATATAGAACAAAGGAACAGAGAAGACCATAAGGACTTAGGTTCCCTAGATCTGAACCCTCCGTCCCAATGCTCAAAAATAAATGTTTTTGATGCAAAGGAGGAAAAAATTATGTTAGCACCTAGTATTTTTGAAGAAAATCTTTTTGACAATCTGTTCAATTTTCCGGATTTCAGAGAACTGAACAACATGGAGCGGAAGCTCTACGGACGTCACGCCGACAGGCTGATGAAGACTGATGTTAAGGAAGAGGATAACCAGTATGAAGTTAGTGTTGATCTTCCTGGTTTTGCCAAAGAGGATATTAACCTTGAACTGAATGACGGGTATCTTACAATCAGTGCTTCAAAGAACATGAACAATGACAAGAATGATAAGAAAGGACGTCTGATCAGGCAGGAGCGATACAGTGGCTCGATGCAGAGAAGCTTCTATGTAGGCGACCAGATCACAGAAGAGGACGTAAAGGCAGCCTTCCATCACGGAGTTCTGACACTTACCATTCCTAAGAAAGAACAGGAAAAGCTTCCTGAAAAGAAACATATCATGATAGCTTAAGAGCCAATAGGCTCCACATAATAAGAAAACTCCTAAAAGGCATCCCGAGACCAATCACCTCGGGATGTTTTTTGTATTATGATTTTCACGACAAATCAGAGCAAGAAATGTCGGGTAATACTAACACCATCGGATTAAACTGATACTATAAATATCAGGAAGAGGTAAGGATATATGAATAGACCAATTACAACATTATTTATGCTAATGTCTGTAGACGGAAAAATCAGCACCGGATCAACTGATAACATGGATGTAGACAGGGATTTTCCTGAAATGGAAGGACTAAATGAAGGACTTCATCAATATTATGAGATTGAACAGACTACAGATCTGTGGTCATTTAATACCGGGCGTGTACAGGAAAAGATGGGAGTCAATGAGAAACCTATGCCCGTTAAGACACCGGTTTCTTTTGTGATTTTTGACAATGCTCATCTCACTGAGCATACAAGATAGTATAGAAGAAAATGCGAATGATCTAGATTATGATGACGTCGTCAGGGCTGTAGAGTCTGTATGGGATAACAGATGCTATAATATGGATTTTGATGAAAGATTTACAGATATAGAAAACGCTATCGAATCAGTTAAAAATGATTTGGAGTATAGCATAAATCACATCACCGACGATTAACCTATATATGTCGTAATATTTGAAAGAGCAATTAAGCGGAGGCATTTATATATGGAAGAATATTGTGGAAACTGCCATTCTCCACTCAAAAAGGATCAGAATTATTGCCCATACTGTGGAACAAAGCGAGGCGAAGGAAAATTTGATCCATTTGATAATGAGATTACATGTGTATATGGTCCTCCGGTAACGGTTAAATATAAATGTAACTCTTGTGGTAAGAAATGGACAGTTAAAACCTTAGGTGGTGATAACAGTAAATATTGTCCTGAATGCGGCAAATCACCTATAACGAAGGTTAGTGAAGAATTTGGAATGTTTTAAGATTTAGAAAATGGTCCAATGGACATTAATTGTCCATTGGGTTTTATAAACTATAGCCATAAAGAGGTATAAAGGAAATAATAAGGTAGGGTAAAAAATGTACCATCCAATCAAAGAAAAGAATATGCAGGCTTTAGCGACCTATCAGAGGCAGTTATGGAAGAATCCTAAGCTCACCTTTTTATTTTTTGAACTAACGGACAGATGTAATCTGAACTGCATACATTGCGGAAGCAGCTGCTTAAATACCAATGCGACATACCTTGATTTTGAAGTGATTAGTAGGACTTTAAAGGAAGTATCTGAGCGGTATGATCCAAAGCAAATTATGATATGCGTTACCGGCGGAGAACCTATGCTTCATCCGGATTTTATTAAGGTTATTGCAGTGTCCCATGATCTTGGCTTCCCGATAGGGATAACTACAAACGGAACGCTGATTGATGACAAAATGGCTGAGAATCTTAAAAAAGCTGGTCTGGATACGGTAGCGATTAGTATTGATGGCTTAGAAGCAGCACATGATGCTTTTAGGAGGAGCCCCGGTGCATTCAGGAAAGCAATGCAGGGAGTAAAAGCATTGAAGCGTGTAGGAATAGAGCCGCAGGCGCTTACTGTTATCCATAAAAACAATTTTGATCAGCTAGAAGATATTTATAACTTTGTTAAAGCAGAGGACTTTTATTCGTGGCGTGTTGTAAATATGGATCCTATAGGCAGGGCAAAAGAGCATGAAGATTTACTTCTTGATGGAGAACAGCTCAGAGGATTATACGATTTTATCCATGAAAAACGCTTTGATCCTGACAATGATATGGATGTTACATATGGCTGTTCACATTTTGTCACATATGAGTATGAAAATGAGCTTCGCGACTACTACTTTCAGTGTGGAGCCGGTACAAAAATAGCGAGCATCCGAGCTAATGGCGATATTGTTGCTTGTCTTGATATTGAAAGAAGACCGGATCTTGTGCAGGGGAATGCATATAAGGACAGTTTCTGTGCTGTATGGGAGATTAGATTCGAGAGATTCAGAAGTGATCATACCGCGAAAAGTGCCGTTTGTAAGGATTGTCCACATAAAGGTGTTTGCATGGGAGATTCTGCACATACCTGGGATTATGATGCAAATGAACCGCTGTATTGTGTTTCAAAAATGATAGACGATATTGCGGAATGACTATACAGATACCCAAAACCGATAATTATTATTTTTGCTGCTAACGAGTGATGAACTCATCAGTAAGGGAAGGTGAAATATGCAGTTATCTTTACCAATTACAGAAAAAGAATACTATCTGTTTGTGAATAAAAAGGAAATTTATGACAAAGCACAAGAGCTAGGAGAAAGACAAGTCATTTTATTTGAAAAAGACAAGTTTGATGCTGATGATGTAACAGCACTTAATAATTCTGATAAGCAGGTAGTTTTTGCGTTCTTTTGTGATAAAGATGATGAAGTACTTCACCATCTAGTCTGCCAGTTGGAGCCATATACTCCATATTATTCACTAAAGGAAGATACTGTTTTTTATAACGAATTCAGATATGAGAGTATTGATGCAGTTGTAAGGAATCTCAAGGGTATTATTACAATTATTGAATATGATCTGAAAGATGATGGCCTCATTTCTACTACAGATTATAAAGATCGATGCGGCAATTGTCATTCGGAGTTAGAACCTGAAGACAAATATTGCAAATATTGCGGAACTAAGCGTGGTGAAGGGGCATTTAAGCCATATCGAAATGTCTCTTACGGATTGTATGGACCATGTGGAACATATTTTTATAAATGCCATCATTGCGGGAAAATATTTGAGTACTGGACTATTGGCTCAAGTGATGTAAAGCATTGTCCTTCCTGTGGAAGCGAGGTTGAGGATACAGATTATAAGGAAGATAAGTAATTAAAATATATAATGATGTAGGTTTATGAAGGATGTGGTCAGATTGGCTACATCCTTTTTTGAATATACAGTCTGCTATCTTATATGTCAATGATTTTCTTATATTGTTTTGTGGCTATACTTGGTATATAATTTAGTCACAAAGGAGGTGCACGTTATGCAGATAGTTCCAATGAGAGATTTAAAAAACACTGTAGAAATAGAACGCAGATGTGCTGAATCAAATGAGCCTGTCTTTGTTACCAAAAATGGATATGGCCGGCTTGTTGTGATGGATATAGATTATTATGAACGTACTATGAGAAAGATTGATGAGGCTTCTCTTGTCAACAGGGGGATTTCAGACTACGAGAACGGCCGGACTGTCGATGGAAGGAAATCTTTGAAGAAGCTGAGGGAAAAACATGGTCTTTGAAGGATATGATTACGATTTTACCGAAATTGCAGAAGCTGATATCGATGAGACCCTTTCGTATATCGAAGATGATTTAGCAAATCCAGATGCAGCGGCTGCATTTGCAGATACTCTTGAAGATAAGCTTGAAGAAATATGCAAGAATCCCAAAACAGGGCGACCTATCGAGAATCCTTTCTTAAAGCGTGATGATGTTCGCAGATTCCTTGTTGATAACTACATTGCCTACTACATTATTGACGATGAAAATGCAAGGGTTGTCGTTCTTAGAGTGGTTTATGGTAAACGTGATCAGGATAAGATTTTGAAGGATTTATGACACCGCAGTCCTTGCTATATAGCACATAATATATCTAAAAATCGGAGATGCTCATATTGAACACCTCCGATTTTACCGTTTTATTTAACCTTTACACTCTTAGATTTGCTCCACTTGGAGTATATCTTTTCTCCGCCAGATTTCTTATATGTTCGGATTCTGACATAGTATTTTTTCTTAGACGTAAGTTTCTTTATAGTCTTTGATGTCCTCTTAGTCTTGCCAATATTAACAGTCTTAACATCTTTCTTAAAAGACTTATCTGTACTGTACTGAATTTCATAACCCTTGATGTCTTTAGCGGTCAGCTTTTTCCATGAAATCGTAATGGATTTCTTACCTGCCCTTAAGCTTTGAAATAGAAGTACTTTTCTGTTTTTTGTTGATATTCTCAGCCTTTTCTTCCGCATTTTTTGCTGCAGTGGAATCTTCAGCTGTTACCTGCTTTGAAGAATCTGTTGCTGTATCAGTTGGCTTTGTCTGTTCTGTAGGGTCAGTTGGTTTAGCTGGATCTGCAGGGTCTGTAGGCGTTGTCGGATCTGTAGGTGTTGAAGGTTCAGGTGAAGAACTACCGGATTTATTCTTCCATTCAGCTTTGATTGTTATATCGGCTGTTACTGTAATGCTTTCGCCAAAAAAGGCTTGAAATATGTGTATTTATTATAGGAAGAAGAACAGATGCCTGAAGATAGTTTATTAGATGAAAAAATAAGGAATCAATGGAATTCGATAAAAGAGACAATCCGAAAAGAATGTGGGCTATCTCCAATAGTATACGGAACCTGGATAGAGCCTCTTATTTTTGAGAAATACGAGTCAGAAACAGCTTATATCCTAATTCCACATAACAACAGGATGGCAATTGACTATATTAACAAACGATTTAATGCTTTTTTCGTAGTTGCCATCTCCGAAGTAATTGGAATTGACTCCTTACAGGTTGTATATATCATATCCGACGATGTTGCTAATGCTATCACTCAGGAGAAGAGAAGTGAGGAGCACAGGATACAACAAGGAGCCCGTCTAAAAAGCAAATCTACCTTTGATAGCTTTGTTGTCGGTGACAGTAACAGATTTGCCTATAGTGCGGCAGTAGCGGTAGCTGAGGATCCCGGGAATGCATATAATCCTTTGTTTTTATATGGTGGTCCAGGCTTGGGAAAGACACATTTACTGCAAGCTATAGGTAATTATATTCTTCATAATACGCCTGAAAAAACGGTATTGTATGTGACATCTGAGGAATTTACCAATGAGGTCGTCGATCACATCATGAAGGGTATTCCTGAAAAACTACGTGACAAATACAGGAATGTTGATGTTCTTATGGTCGATGACGTGCAGTTTATTATTGGAAAAAACAGTACTCAGCTAGAGTTCTTTCATACATTTAATTCTTTATATCAGGAAGGGAAGCAAATCGTACTCTCATCTGACCGTCATCCCAAAGAAATTGAGAATTTAGATGAGAGAATCAGATCCAGGTTTGAAATGGGATTAACATCGGACATACAGACACCTGATTATGAGACCAGGATGGCTATACTTCGCAGATTGCAGGAAGGAAATCCCATCAAGGTTGATGACAATGTTCTTGAATACATTGCTACCGGAGTTGTGTCTAATGTCAGAGAACTAGAAGGCGCATTTACAAAGATAGTAGCTTATTCGAGACTAAATAAGCTTAGTCATATAGGTGAAGAAGAAGCAAAAATAGCACTTCGTGATGATATAGGTAACACACGGGCAAGGGATATTCCTGCAGCAAAAATAATTGAGACTGTCGCAGAACAATACAATGTCAGTGTTGATGCACTTGTTTCAAAAAAAAGAAGTAATGATATTGTCCTCCCGAGACAGCTATCTATGTACCTGATCAGGGAGTACACGGATATGACACTGGAAGGAATAGGAAAATCATTAGGTGGCAGGGATCACTCTACAGTAAAAAGCAGTATAGACAGAATTGAAGAGATGCTAAGTCAGGATGCGGAACTAAGCAGAGTTATTGAGGTTATATGCATAAAGCTAAACCTCAGCAAAAGGTAAATTATGGATTCGGGAATAATAACTTCGCCACATGAAATGGAATATACTTTTGATAATTTTGACGTTGATCGGAGAAATTATTTCGCCTATCTGGCTGCAAAGGAGATATCTGAAACAACGGAAGCTCTATATAATCCATTCTTTATATATGGCGGAAAATATGATGGGAAAACACATTTGCTCAAGGCGATGGAAAATGAACTATGTCAGAATTATAAGGAGCTTAAAGTCATATACACAACTGCCACAGATTATTGCAACGAAATGATAGAAGCCATACAAATGGATAAAATGGATGTTTTTAGAAAGAAATATCGCAT
Organism: Butyrivibrio sp. AD3002; assembly: GCF_000420905.1. Classification (NCBI taxonomy): domain Bacteria; kingdom Bacillati; phylum Bacillota; class Clostridia; order Lachnospirales; family Lachnospiraceae; genus Butyrivibrio; species Butyrivibrio sp. AD3002. Next base: position 7,028 of record NZ_ATVV01000019.1, read on the forward strand.
GGCAGATGTGTTTCTTATGGATGATTTGGAAAGATTGGAGGGTTTAAAACTTATTCAATCCGAATTTTTCTGGACTTTCGAGGAATTATATCTCAAGAGGAAGCAGATTATATTTTCTGCTGACAGACACCCAAGGGGATTAGTAAGTCTGGATAGCTTATTTCGAAAACGATTGGAAATGGGTCTTGTAATCGGACTTAGGTCGTAGCACATTTATCCTTATGCCCAACATAAATAGTGATTAATATTTCAAAAATGAAGAAAGCACAATATGAATATGACAAGATATGTTGAAACCATTGATTGCTTAGTTGCAAATCCACAGAGAAAGGGATTTCCGGGATGCCTGAAATTTTGGCTACCCAAGTATATTGTAAAAAGTATTCGTGTTCGGATTAAGGATACTGATAAATGAAAAAGGTAATATCCACTTTATTTTGAAAGGAAAAGCCTATGGGAAAAACAAATTACGAAAAAGAATTAGTGGAATTGAAGGATACAGTTAAAAATTATCAATTGAAATAGCTAAGCTTCAGTTGAAGGAGAAAGAACAGGATCTACTACTGAATAATATCACGGATGAAATATTACAACACCTAAAAGAGCATGATGGTCTTCGTGAATAATTCGATGGTACTTTTTAAAAAATGTTTTGTGGTGGACAAGTTGCGTCCACCACTTTTTTTATACTTAATGAGGATATTTACGGTTTAAAAGTATAGTGAGTGCTAAAAATGATCGATGATGTTATTCTTGAAAAACTAAATGACAAGCAGAGAGAAGCTGTTTTTGCAACTGAAGGATATGTAAGAGTAATTGCTGGTGCCGGGAGTGGGAAGACCAAGCTTTTGGTCAGCAGATATGCGTATCTTGTTCAGGATTATGGTATTGATCCTGCAAATATATTGTGTATTACATTTACTAATAAAGCTGCAGGAGAGATGAAAAAAAGAATCCGCAGCCTTATTGGTGATGGAAATGATACAAGTCTGATATGCACCTATCATGGTTTCTGTAATAGGCTTCTGAGGGAGAATCCTGAAAAACTGTTTCTGAATAAGCAGTTTCAGATAATTGACAGCTATCAGCAGAAAGCAATATTGACTGATATATATCAGAAATTTGAACTGCAGCTGGATTATGCCAGCTTTGAATCTATGCTTCACAAACTGGGAAAGTTTAAGAGTAATACTGACTATGTTGATAGGATCTGTAATCCTGAGCCTTGCCAGATTATTGATAAAATCACTTCACAGGATGACGAAATACTTGAAGAGTTCATGCAACGCCAGAAAGCAACATATTCATTGGATTTTCATGACCTGATAGCGTTTGCCATTCATGTACTTGTGCATAACGATGATGTCAGAAAAAAGTGGCAAGAACGGCTCAACTATATAATGGTGGATGAATTTCAGGACAGCTCATCTGTTGAAATGCGTCTGATAGAGATTTTGTCAGAGCATTATCAGAATCTCCTTATTGTTGGAGATCCTGATCAGAACATTTATGAGTGGCGTGGATCCGACGTTAAATTATTGGTGGATTTTGAGAAGTCGCATGTTCCGACACAAACGATATTTTTGAATCAGAATTATAGGTCGACACCTGAAATACTAAAATGTGCCAACACCCTTATAGAAAAGAACGAGATACGCCTTAAGAAAGATCTGTTTACAAGAAATCCTAATGGTGCTGAGGTTGTTCATTACCATTCCAAGAATGATTTTGAAGAGATGGACCACATCGTTGAGCTTATAAAAGGGATAAAACAGGCAGAATCCTATAAATATTCTGATTTTGCAATTCTTTACAGGTCAGGATTTCTCTCACGAATAGCAGAGAAAAAGTTAGTTGAAAAGAATATTCCTTATGAAATCTTAGGTGGAGTGCGCTTTTACCAACGTATGGAAATACTTGATATATTAGCATATCTTAAGCTGATAGCTTTTGATGATGACATTTCCTTTAAAAGGATTATCAACACTCCTCGGAGACGATTTGGAAGGTCAAAACTTAGTCATCTTGAAAGTATCAGGGATGCAGTCCGTATGAGAAAGGGACAGGATTTAATGCTTATTTATTACCCCTTCCTTGTTGCAGGACTAATCCAAATGACTTTTATGATACAGATGTGATCAATAGATCTTTTGAAAAATATGGGAAAGTGTACACTTCAAATATAAGTTATCTTTATTCACCTATTCTTTCTAAAGAAGCAGATAAAACGCCTATAATATCGAAAATGTATGTTGATCGACGCCCGGAAACATATAATTGTTTTCAAGCGGGTTTCTTCACGTGGTTTAATCAGCAGAATGTAGTATATAACCCATTTGAGCGCATAAAGAAGTTCTTCCGTATTATGCCTGCAGAGTATGACTCTTATGATATGGTTGACTGCTTTTTATTCGCAAAATATATGTCTATCATAGGCAAGGGCATTTTCTCACTGTCAGAAAACGATGTTAACACCTTACATTACGTGGACAGTATCCGTGATTCGGATATGACACTGCTCGCAATATGCTTCACATGGATAATGCAGGGCTTCGAAGAGCCCAGTGATGCTATCAGCGCAGACTGCCTTGGACACAACATCCGGCCTGTAATGCAAAGAAATTTACGGTCATATACTCTGGAAGATATTACTTGTGTAGGTGGTGTACGTTTTTACGAAATTGGCGAATCTGAAGCAGATAAAGTTTATCTTAAACTTTTCATCATGTCAGATATGATAGATGACCTATGGATCCAGTTCAAGAAATCAGCAACGTCTACAGGCGGAGTATATATATCTGATCCATGGAACACACTAATAATCCCGACATATCAGGTATTGTATCTGAAACATGAAGATATGTATGAAATAAGGAAATGCTAGCTGTTACTCTGTTGGAATTGACGAGGTAGGGCTAAAGTGTTATATTGTAACTAGAAAATAGTTGCAAGAGGAATTGCTGTGCCAAAGAAATCAAAATTACTAGAAAAATTACTGTCAAAACCCGCACCGACAAGTTTTACAATAAGAGAACTGGACGCACTTATGAAGCAATGTGGCTGCGAAAAGTTCGAGGGCGGAAGAGGATCAGGAATAGGCTATTATCATGTTGAAACCAAGCGCATCCTCCAATTTGACGGTCCACACCCAGGCAATGAGCTGTACAGGTATCATGTAAAGATGGTCATAGCATTTCTAAAGGAAGTAGGTGAGATAGAATGATAAGTTCACTGATGGAATACAACGGATATCATGCAAAGGTAGAATTTGACCAGGAAGATCAGATTTTTATCGGTCATGTTCTCGGAATCAATGATTCTCTGAACTTTCATGGAGAATCGGTAAAAGAGCTTACCCAGTCAATGCATGACTGCATAGATAATTACCTGGATTACTGCAAAAAGATTGGTAAAGAGCCTGAGCGTGAGTTTAAAGGCTCCTTCAATGTCCGTATTAAACCCGAACAGCACAAGAAAATTGCATTATATGCTGCCAATGAAGGAATCACAATAAACCAGTTTGTATCCAGAGCTATTGATGATGAACTGGACATCCTAGAAGGTTAGCCCAAAGACGCAATATTTTTGTTAATTCGCCGATTCGAGAACTGATAACTAAAGATGGATTTTATAATGGAAAGGCCTTGATGACAAGGCTTTTCTTTATTTGTTTCAACTATTAAGATATAAGGGTATGAAACCTTTTCTGAGCAAATTAGATATGATGAGTTTAAAAAAGTTGTGGAGAAAATTAGGACATTATAATCTGTAGAAGTGATTCATTTCGCTGATTAGATTTCAGTTAAAACTGACTAAGACAAACTAAAGATTTAGGGGCTGAACTAAGTGATAACTATTAAAGAATCAACATATGATGATATCAAGAATATACAAAACCTGTGGGCAGATGAAGACGTCATGCAGTATATCTGGCCAGGAGGATTGCATGAGACAGGGGAAGCAGTACGAGAATGGTTAGATAGATTCATATCTGCAAGACCAAAGCAAAATCATTATTCAATTTTTGAAGATGGCAAATACTGCGGTGAGACTCAATATCGTATTGATTCGGAAACTAAAAATGCTTCTTTGGATATTAAGTTATTTGAATTTGCCAGGGGCCGAGGGATTGCAACGCAGGCGCTACTATACTCTATTCAAGAAGCTTTTAAACAAGGAGCTGAAAATCTGTGGGTTGATCCCCATCCAGCTAATGCCAAGGCAATAAATTTGTACCGTAAGTTGGGATTTATTCAGAAAGAAATGCCTGAGTATGTTATTGCTTTAGGAGAAGATCCTTCTCTTTATATTTACATGGAACTGGGTAAAAAAGAATTCAATGATAAGTTTGAAAAATCTTGCGGGGCAATAGTATACACTATAGACGGTGGAGTAATAAAATATCTTTTAGTTGAGGAGATGAGCGGATCTCACAGCTTTCCAAAAGGACATATGGAAGAAGGCGAGACTGAAATAGAAACTGCGCTTCGTGAAATAAAGGAAGAAACAAATCTGAAAGTCGAGTTAGACACTGAATTTAGAGCAAGCGAACAGTATACGCTTTCAGAAAAACCTGGAGTGACAAAGCAGGTAGTTTATTTCCTTGCTAAGTATAAAGACTCATCTCCGAGCATAACAAGACCAGACGAGGTCAAAGCTCTGAAGATTCTTAAACTTGAAGATGCTATCAATACCATAGAGTATGATAACAAAAAAGAGATGCTTAAAAAGGCTGATAGCTATCTTAAGAATAAGGCAGAGAATACTTTTTAAATTTCAGTATATATGACAATAGAGAGGTTGATATGAATTTTCTATTTGTAGCACTTGGTGGTGCCTTGGGTGCAGTAGCGCGATATGCAATAAGTCTGATTCCTGTTAAGACTTATTTTCCGATATTAACTCTGATTACAAATATCCTCGGTGCCATACTAATTGGATTCGTTGTTGGAATTACCAGTAACCGAGAAAGTGTATCTGATAATACCATTCTTTTCTGGAAGACAGGGGTGTGTGGAGGTTTTACCACATTCTCTACATTTTCCCTTGAAGCTTTTAATTTGTTTGAGAAGAAACAATATATGAATGGCGGATTATATGTGGTACTGAGTTGTTGTTGCTGCATATTTGGAATTCTATGCGGAAAGAAACTTGCGACGATAATAAAACTTTGAATTTCAGGATAATGAAATAAGCAAATCGGGATTAGTGGAGTAGAACATGGATAAAAAAAGGGCTTTGTCTGGCGCCATAATATTTATAACCCTGATGGGAATCGTAAGTCTGTTTTCGGACATGACTCATGAAGGCGCCAGAAGCATATTGGGCGAATATCTGAACCTCGCAGGGGCATCCGCTACAACCATCGGATTTGTGTCCGGTATAGGAGAATTGTGCGGGTATTCACTAAGGCTCATATCCGGATTTATAGCAGATAAAACGAAGAAATACTGGACATTTGTTATCACAGGCTATGTAATACAGGCTCTGGCGATTCCTGCACTGGCACTCGTACCTGAACATGGCTGGATTTGGGCCTGCGGTCTTGTGATCCTGGAGCGTATCGGAAAAGCGATAAAAAAGCCTGCCAAAAACACATTGGTAAGCTTTGCGGCAAGCGAGATCGGAACCGGAAAAGGCTTTGCCTATCAGGAGTTTCTGGATCAGCTTGGCGCGTTTCTCGGACCGGTACTGCTTTTTGTAACAGCTCTTGTAAAAGGTACAGACGACCTTTTTACAACATATAGAATCTCTTTTGCGATACTGCTTGTTCCTGCAATGATCACCATAGCTCTTGTTTTGACAGCAAAGATAAGATACCCTGATCCGGAGATCTTTGAAAAGCAGGAAGATAAACCGGCAAGCTTTGAATTCAGGAAGTCATTTGTTCTGTTCATGGCGGCCATCTGCTTTTTTGCTTTTGGCTTTGCAGACTTCACCCTGATCACACTTCATTCGGCTAATACCGGAGCATTTAATGAATCCATGCTCAGCCTGCTATATGCTGGGGCAATGGCTGTGGATGCCTTTGCTGCACTATTCTTTGGCTGGCTTTATGATAAGGTCGGGCTGAAGGCTCTGATCATTTCCACACTATGCAGCACATTCTTCTCATATTTTGTTTTTATGACTGGAAATGCCTGGTTGATCGGAGCTGGGATAATTCTGTGGGGGATTGGAATGGGTGCGCAGGAAAGTATTATGAAAGCAGCTGTCAGCGGAATCGTCCCGCGTTCCATGCGAAGCACCGGTTTCGGAATATTTGAGACAGGATTTGGTATTGCGTGGTTTCTGGGCAGTTGGCTTCTCGGTGCCCTGTATGATTTGAATCCTGTGTATCTTGTCACTGTGTCTGTGGTATCACAGTTTCTGGCGATTGCATTTTATGTTTTATGCCTCCGGTGCAATAAGACAGAGTGCTAACAATTCCAGTTTGCTGGAATGAGCATTATATCCGAATTTTATGTTCTATTGGTGCTAAGGGAATTCCGGGGTCAAGCTTCATATGCGCAAGAATTACTTCGTTTACGCCAGGAAGGATCATTTCTCATGTTAGAAGAGGTCCTTGTTAATTATGGCAGTCTGCTCAAAGCGTTATCAAAGATATTTACGCAGATATCAGCCATTTGTTTTTCGTCTTCCTGCATCCCATCCCTGAACCAGCTTATGAGTATTTGTAAAATGGCAGCTTCGGCAGCAAGTCTGAGATACTTCTTTTCTGGGTCAGCTGTAGGATAGAGCCGCTCTGAGACCGCTTTTTCAAGAAAGAGTTCATTCTGAAGAATTCCGGCTTGGTCAAACAGAGATATTATATCTTTATCGTTTTTGACAGCCCGAAAAATATCTTCGAACCACAGATGTGGGTTTTCGTGCAGTTCGGGCTTTTCGCTGATCTCCGCTATACGCTTTATTATTTCATCCCCAAGCTCATGCAGGATATCTTCTTTATCTGTATAGTTTCGATAGAACGCCGTCCTTGATACTCCTGCACGGCGTACTATCTCGCTGATGGTGATCTTCTCATAAGGGTGTTCGCTCATTAGATGCATAAGCGAAAGCTGCAGACACTCTCTTGTCAGCTGATTGGACTCCTTATTATTCATCCTCAGAACTTCTTTTTTTTGCATTTCTGTTAAAGATTCTTTTGAGCTTTTCATTTTTTCTCCCTCTCGACGTTACAAAAAATGCAAGAATGTAACATCGGTTCACTTAAACGAAATATTGTCATGTCCGATGGTAGAGCCATTGTTATTAATATGCTGTGGCGTTACACTTGTTACATCAGAATAATTGTAGCATCGTTTGGGGAGGCATAACAAGTATGGAATTAGCAAAAAACATTTCTCACAAAGTACAAAGACAGGCTTTTAGCATACTGATTGACAGGTTCCTTGCAAATCTCGATAAAACGGAGAACAGGACTGCTACTTATCTTAAGCTTGTTGACCAGGCAGAGAAATTCTGGGGTAAAGATGGAGCCAGAAAAGAAAGCCTTGATAAAGTAAGAGCGGCATTTAAAGATCCGGATAACAGATGGGTTAAGTTTTTGAATAAAGTAATAGATGAGACAGATCCGCATGTTGCAAAGATGATGATGCTCAATCTTGGCTATGAGGCATTTTTCAGAGGCACAAAAATGATCAGGGCAAACAGGGAAAAATACGGATGCAATATCCCATGGCTTATTCTTTTTGACCCTACAAGCGCCTGCAATATGCACTGTGCGGGATGCTGGTCAGGTACTTATGGACCTAAGCACAATCTGTCTTTTGAAGATATGGACAAAATCGTTACCCAGGGAAAAGAGCTGGGAGTATATCTTTACATGATGACAGGAGGAGAACCTCTTGTAAGGAAGAAAGATATCTTGAAACTGGCAGAAAAGCACAATGATGTTGAGTTCTCTATCTATACCAATTCAACACTTATTGATGAGGATTTCTGTAAAGAAGTTGTAAGGCTTGGAAATCTCACATTCCAGCTTTCTATCGAGGGAACTCCTGAGACTAATGACGCAAGACGTGGCCTTGGTCATTATGATGCAGTAATGAATGCCATGGATCTACTCAAAAAGTACGGAATAGTTTATGGAACTTCCATCTGCTATACAAGAAACAACATCGAGGCAGTGACTGATCCCAAGTTCATCGAGTTCATTGCTGAAAAAGGTGCTAGATTCGGATTTTTCTTCCACTACATGCCGGTTGGAAACAATGCTGTTCCTGAGCTTATGCCTACAGTAGAGCAGCGAAAGAAGATGGTGGATCAGATAAGGTTCCTTAGAAGCGTCAAATGTGACCTGGGATTCTTCCCTATGGACTTCCAGAATGATGGTGAAGCTGTCGGTGGCTGCATCGCAGGCGGAAGAAACTATTTCCACATCAATTCAAGTGGAGATGCTGAACCATGCGTATTTGTCCACTTCTCCAACACCAATATACATACACATTCAATACTTGAGATGCTTCAAAGTCCTCTTTTCATGGAATACCATAAGGGCCAGCCTTTCAATAAGAACCATTTAAGACCGTGCCCTATGCTTGAAAATCCGGCTCTTTTAAGGGATATGGTCGAAAGATCAGAAGCTCATGGTACAAATGAAGAATCCGAAGAAAGTGTTGAGCATCTGTGTGCAAAGTGTGATGATTACGCAAAAGAGTGGGCGCCTGTAGCTGACGATATCTGGGCCGGACAGAAACACTATAAGAAGGCATATGAGAATTATGCAAAAAAGGATGAAAAGCCTCTAAACATAGTTGCATTTAAGCACAAACCCAGACAGCATCACTTTAAACATAAGAGAGCTTAAATGCCTCGAATTTTATAGTATTGTTGTTTCATTTACCCTGTCGAATAAAGTTTTATACTTTTCTTTTTCTGATGCAAGGCAGGTTTACAATGATCGGATGTCCCAAACCGGATGAGGGAGATTACACTGAGAAACTGACAGAAGTTATCAGTAACAAGGACATAAGGGATGTTACTATTGCAAGGATGGAAATGCCATGCTGCGTCGGTCTATGGTGTTCCGATGACTCATATAGCGTCGGAACACTTTTTTTATGTTCTAATGGTGCTCCGTGAATCCCTGGTTCAAGTCCCGTATGCGCATAAGTTAGCAATGCCGGAATACTAGAAGTCGCCTTTATCGATTTGTTATTTATTATTTATCGTATTTTAACATAATAATGTTAGAATGAAGTGTGAGTATCTAAAGCAAAGAACAAACAATAAGGCGAGTGTATCATGAAATCAAAAAGGATCCATACTACTATCAGCATAGCCCTCCTTTTCCTGGTAATCTATCTGGGAGTCTTTTTGACGCCTGTTTATGCCTCGTCTGATTCTCCTGCTACAGAATTTACAGTCGGTGTGCCTGTAGACAGATGTCCTATGTTTTACATTGATAAAGACAACGGCAAGATTGCAGGAATCGGCGTTGATCTTATGGAATCCGCTGCCAAAGAAGCTGGTTTCAATGTCGCATTCAAAGCTATAAGTGAATCAAATCTTAAGGAAGCCCTTGATAGTACTGAGTACGATCTTGTTATGCCCTTTGGAAGTGCTGTTTCAAGTGCATCTGGTCAAGCGACCATCGTATCTGACAATCTCATCCAGACCCCATTTACCCTTGTGACTACAGATAAGCACTCTATTTCTGACATAAATACCATCAGAGTAGGCATGCTAAAATCACAGGGCGGAGTAGCAGAAACTGTAAAGCAGTTATACCCTGGAATAACGATAAACCTTTACAATTCCATGGCTGATTGCATTAAAGCGCTTAGAAATGAAGAGGTAGATGCACTTTTACATAACTCATATGCGTGGAGCTATGTGCTTCAAAAGCCATCCTATAATGATCTTAAAGTACAGCCTTCTGCCATGTTTTCAATGGATTTTCGTGCCGGAACTCTTGAAACCCCAGAGGGAAAAAAACGAATTGAACTTCTGAACGAAGGAATTGCAGCTATTCCTGAAACCAAAAAACAGGCTATAGCCCTTGATTACACTACCAGAGATCTTTATGTATATACTTTTGAAGACTATCTCTACCAATATAAATACTTCCTTATTATTGGGACTATCCTTTTTGCTGCTCTTGTTATAATGCTTGTCCTAAGACAGAAAGCATATTTTGAAGAGCAGAAGGAAAAGATGCGGATAATGGAGGATATCGATCCTCTCACTGGTGTGCTCAGCCACAATGGATTCCGTAAAAAAGTTGAGGAACTACTCACTAACAACCCTGATACACCGTATACGATATCCTATAACAACATAAAAGACTTTAAGTTCATCAACGACAGCTTTGGCTGGAAGGCCGGAGATGAGCTGTTAAAATTTTGGACTGAGAGAAGCCTTGAAGTACTTACCGATAAAGAAGCTATAGGAAGGTATGATGGAGATCATTTTGTTATCCTTCGATGTATTGGCGGCAATGAACAGATTCTTCAGGATGAAAAATATATTTTGACTCCTGTTCGCAATTATTTTAGCGATCGTGGAAAAGACTTTGTTGTAAGGCTCTGCTCTGGTATTTATGTTCTTATGCCTGATGACTATAAAGACATAAACGTGGATAAGATGCTTGATTATGCCCGCATTGCAGAAAGAAAAGTCAGAGAATCCAAGAAAGAAGGATTTGAGTTTTATAACCCAAAGCAGTGGGACATGGGAAGGAAAAGTGCCGGTATCGCAAGTCGCCTTCCTGCAGCTATTGAGTCTGGGGAAATACAAGTATGGTATCAGCCACAGGTCAACTATAAGACTGGGATGATAACTGGTGCAGAGGCTCTTTGCCGCTGGAAAAGCAAGAAGGATGGAAACATTTCTCCGGGAGAATTTATTCCGGTTTTGGAAGATGCTGGGCTTATCTATGATCTTGACTGTCACGTTTGGGACACTGTGTGTAAGGATTTGAAGCGATGGAATGATCAGGGCAGACAACTGTGTGTATCAGTAAACCTATCAAGACTTGATATAGTAAAGAACCCTGATGTAGCCGACCACTTTAATACATTAAAAGAGTTCTATAACCTATTGCCTGGTCAACTTCGTATTGAGATAACGGAAAGCGCATATGTCGAAAACTCCGATACCATCATCAAAACAACAACCAAACTTCGTGAAGCAGGCTTTGAAGTTGAAATGGACGACTTTGGAAGTGGTTACTCATCACTGAATATGTTAAAAGAAGTTATCCTTGATCGCATAAAGCTTGATCTTCGATTTATTACCGGTTCAGGTGACCAAAAGATGGGTCGGACAATACTTAGCTACATGGTCCAGATGATCCATGCTATTGGAACTTCTATTATCGCAGAAGGTGTTGAGACACTGGAACAGGCTGATTTCCTCGGAAGTCTTGGATGTGAGGAAATGCAGGGATATTATTTCTACAAGCCTATGCCGGTAGATGAGTTTGAAGAATTAACGGCATATCCAACAAAGAAATAAAGCCAATAAAGAACGATGTCAGACAGGGGGTTCACTTCCCGCTGGAACGCGCTGCTAACGCAAATATCATTGCACAAAATTCCTCTTTTCTGACATGAATGTCATATCTGTGAAGAGGCGCAAAATTTCAGGGTAACCGCAACATTATGACACTTTTGTCATTGGTGTTGCGTTTGTTTTATGCTATGATTTTGTTCGGTTTTTATCACCTACAACAGAGCTAAATGCCACTCCCAGTACCATTATAATGATGTCATCCAAAGGGCCTGGGGCAAGATCCGGCGAAAAAACATACAAAATCGTCAAAGCTATTATTATTTTTTTCAATATCTGCTCATTCATAAAGTGCCCAACTGAATAATAACGAAATCTTTTCTCGCTGATGAATTTGTTTACCAGTAACGCTGACGAAAAAGTTTACCACCTGTATTAATTTACTTCCTATTATAATCTTCTTCAAGGCTCTTGTTGAACAAAATCATGTCGCAGCCGTTTTCTATGGCAGTCGGTATGGCAATATTTCTGGGCATTGCACTGGTAAATCCTACCATGGGAGTGGCATCTGTGGTTATAAGGCCATTAAAGCCAAGACGTTTTCTGAGAAGACCTCCAAGAAGTTCCTTAGAAAGAGATGCCGGCATCAACATGCTTCTTCTGTCAGCATTATTGTTAATCTCTTTTACATAAGCCGGCTGGGCAATATGGCCCACCATTACAGTCTTTGCTCCCTTGTCTATATATCAAACTCTCTTCTTCCAAAGTATTAAGCAAAGTATTTCCTGAGAAAATACGCCGGGCCACAGCTCCAGGCATGACAATAACTGTTTACAATGGTTCCTCCGTAAGGTGACTCGTCCGGATTTTCGGGATTATACAGCTCCCAAAAGGTGTCTGCACCGTTTTTGATCATTCCGCCCCAGTACTGTCTCATAAGATTGTGAGCGTCTTCTTTCCTGCCAAGCTTAATAAGTGCATCTATATAGTTGTGATACATATAAGGAGTAACCATTTTAACAGCACCGTCGCAGCCATTTAGTCTTTCCAAAAGCCTGAGTGCAGCACTACCTTCAACGGCATTTCCAAGTATCATCCATATCTGAGATGCAAAGGAGATCTGTCTGTCTTTCCCGCTTACGTACATGCCCATTTTTTCATCATATAAAAAAGTATTGGCTGCATCCTTTACTTTGTTGTAAAGATCAGCATACTCTTCCTCTGAGAGCACATCTCCGACCTGCTCGGCAAGCTCAATTGCTGCCTCCAGCGCGTACAGGAATATCCCCTGCGCACTTGCCTGTTTATTCAGCTCCAGATTCCAGTCCACAAAGCACCAGCCAAGAACGTCAAGGTCCTTTACTACATAGTGTTGGTCAAGGCCCTCTCTGGCAAGACTGATCTGTCTGCGGCATACCTGCCACAGATCCTCCAGCGCCTCCTGGTCACCTGTCTTTCTGTAATAATCCCTGAGAATGACCACAAAAAACAGAGAATAGTCAAACATACAGGTGTCGTCTACTTCAGGCTCAGGCTCCAAAAATACGCAGGCTCCGACTCTTCCATTCTCCTGAGTAAGCGCACCGAACAGGTATAGGCAGGATTTGACCATATCATTCATTCTGTAGGTTTCATAATTGGCCAGAGCCTGTATCCTAAGATCTCCTATCCACAGCCTTCTGTCTCTTTTAGGTCCATCCTCAAACACTGTCTGCATGCAATCTTTGAGAGTTTTTACAGCCACCTTGTCCATCTCTCTGTCCAAGGAATCTGCCGTCTCATAGGGTAAAAGATCCGTATCTCTGGCAGAAGTGACGGCCTTGGCCCAAGCTTCGGAAATCTGAAGGTCAAATCTTGAACTGATATCCATAACCTCAATCCTTACAAATCTGAATGAATATCGTCTGTCAAAGTCCAGCCTTCCGGGGACCACATCCACCTTTACCAGCTCTTCCTGGATCCATGATGCGCTTACCCAGCCACTGTATTCTGATGCATCCTCAAACAACTCTACTTCTCTTTCGGCAAAGCGTACTCTTAAGAGCACCGGAGCATCTGCATGAGCTCCTATGTTCTTAAAATCAAGAGAAAGATATCCAACCAGATGTCCGCCAAAGTCAAGGATGACCTCATCACCTTTTTTTAGTGACATAGTCCTGAAATCCCGGAGACTTTTTTTCTTTATTCCCTTGCCGTCCCTTGTAATACTTACTGTTTCGGCTACAGCAATCTCTTTTTCATTTAACCTTGGGAAAAGAGCCGTTGCTTTTTTCAATAATCTTAAGTCTTTCATACTTTCAATAATCTCTTTATCAAATCATTGTTGTTCAGGTAAATAAGGAAAACAACCAGCAATACTGCATTTATAATTGACTGCATCGTTGCATTCACTGAGTTTGAGAATACAGCAAAAGTAGAATTTAAAAGTGACATGCAAACAGCCGCCAGGAGAAAGCCAATCTTCTCGTTTGTGAATCTGCCGATATATCCTGCGATAAACATAGGGAGAAATGCTGTAAACATGATGGCTATACTGCCAAAATTGAGCTGTCCTCCATTTATTGTCGTATTTCTGGCCGCATTAAGTGTTCCCACTATACCCATCAGGCCTCCACTGATCCCATAACAGATCAGAGTGTTTTTTACCTCATTGATACCTGTAGCCACAGCCACCTTCTGTCCCGACTTAAGTGCGTTGTAGTCATATCCAAAGGCCGTTTTATCAAAAGTAATTATCATAAATGCAAGGACTGCCGCTATTATCAATGCTGCATAGACCCAGGTTCCTGTAAGAGCGGACATTGAAGGATTTTGAACTTCACTCATAACATATTTGCCACCGGTTATTGTGTACATAATTCCCTCATACACTAGCGTTACTCCCAGTGAGACTATGATGGGAGGCAGTCTTAATGTGCAATATGTAAGACCCGATATTAGTCCAAGTATCACTCCTGCAACAAGGGATATACAAAGCATCAGCGGTGCAGAGCCATTTCCCCCGGAGAGAATCCCATAGGTTATTTTTGCCCCTATGATAGATGACAGACCGGCCATTGATCCCAGGGAGAAATCAAATCTTCCGCTGTTCAGATTTATGGAAAGAGCCATGGTTGTGATCATCACAATAGCTGTATAAACTATGAAATTGTCAAAGCTTTTCATATTTGAAATCACACTCTGTCCATTTAACAGGCAAAGAGTCTGCAAAACCACAAGGGTTACAACCGGCATGGCCAGTGCGTTTACGATTCTCTTCGGGGTACTCATAGCTAATCTCCTTATTACTCTGTATTACTTACTCTCTACAAGGCTCTTTACATCCTGATAGGTGACCTGACTTCCGATAATGCTATCAAGTGTCTCTTTGCTGTAGATGGGTGAATCACCGTTGTCATTGACAAAATACTCATCGAAGGTTGCCTTGTCTGTTGCTACCAGATAGCCCTGATTGAGCGATACAGCATTTCCATCATCATTTCTGATAAGATTTCCGTCAATCGCATTTGAAATCAGCGCAAATACAGGTCCGATAGATGATGAATACTTACCTGCAAGATATTTAAGACTTCCACTCTCCATTGACTGACTGTTCATGGCAGTAAAGGAATCAATATCGGCAAAAGGTATATTTTCCTGTGAAAGTGTCTGTGCAAAGAATGTAGTTGCCATTCCAACTGAAAGGAATGCCTCGGGAGCCTTCTGAATAGCTGCACCAAGCTCATCTGTTGTTGTATCGCCATATCCCTGAAGGTATGCAACAAGTTCAACATCGCCTGAAACCTTTGAAAGATCAATTCCCTGATCCTGGAAAATCTGTCCCACGATCGCTCCCATGTCATTTGCTCCGCCGTAGGTACAACCAAGTCCCGTAAGAATACCGGCTGCTCTGAAAACGTGCATAGGATTTGGAATGAAAGCGCCATAGAGAGCCACCTTCTTTACTCCCTGATTTTTAAAATACTCGCCCATAGCTTTTCCTGCCTCAAATTCAGTGGCATTTGAAGGTCCGATCTGGCAAACGAAGTGCTCATAACCTTTGTATTTTTCATACTGCTCGTCATCAAGAACTCCTGAAGCTATTGCATAGTAAAGGCCATACTGCTCGCAGGTCTCAATCTGCTGTGCTCTGTCGCTGCTGGATAAAGAGATAACTGCGTCATATCCCTTTGATGCAAATTTTTCAATAGCGGCCTTCTCGTCTTCAGCGCTTGCCAGCGCATCAGTGTAATCAAAGGTAACATCATAGTTTTCCTGAATATACTTCTCATAGTAATTTCTAAATCCCAGGGCTTTCTCACCGCTGACATCTGCTACAAGCACTCCGATTTTCTTGGCTTTGCCGGAAGGCTGAGTAGTTGTTTCAGCTTCCTGTGCAGGTGCTGCGTTATCAGCACTGCCCTGTGCAGCAGGTGCTGAATTTCCGCATCCTGCCATCACCGTCATGGCCCCGGCCATGATAAGTCCGATCACTTTTGTAAGTTTTTTGTTCATAATATTTTCCTCCTTTATCTTGGTAACAGTGCTGTCCTGTAATTCATGCTGGTTACATAAACCACCGCCAGGAAAAAGACTGCACTGATCACCTGTGTGATGCCGTATGCTGCGCTGCTGTCTATGACTATCTCAAGAATGTCATTCAGCAAAATATATGAGAAGCCACCGATCAGTGCCGCGTAAATCTTACTTCTTGCACCTCCTGAGATTGGCATTCCTCCGAAAACGATCGCAATAAAGATATTCATTCCTATA
Organism: Butyrivibrio sp. AD3002; assembly: GCF_000420905.1. NCBI lineage: Bacteria > Bacillati > Bacillota > Clostridia > Lachnospirales > Lachnospiraceae > Butyrivibrio > Butyrivibrio sp. AD3002. Next base: position 23,234 of record NZ_ATVV01000019.1, read on the forward strand.
CTTGATGCTGTTGTAGTAGTAACCGATGGGGTATAGCAAAGTGTCAAAAATGCTCCGAGGCCGATTCCAATTCCCGCCATCACAAAGGCCAGGATCGTATATTTACTTGCCTTTATTCCTGTAAGCTCTGCACAAATTGGATTTCCGCCCACAAATTTCATCCTTCTTCCGGCCTTCGTAAACTGGAATACAAAGAAGCAAATGGCAAAAAAGGCTATTAAAAGCATTGCCTTAAAACCTATGTTGCCAAAGGGCTTTACAACTTCGCTGGGAATACTTATTCCGCCAAGAGCTCCTCCATAACTTGTGATGATCTGTGCCGAGAGAGCGGAAAGAACCGACATCATGGCAACAGTTGTCACGAAGGGAGGTATATGAAAAACCGAGGCTAAAACCGAATTCAGCAGTGAAGCTGTGATACCCACTGCGAATATCGCGACGATCATCAAAATAAGGCTTTGAGTCTTGTTATAGGTCATGACCCCCATAGTGGCTGCAAAGAGCGTTGATGCTCCAAGGCTTATATCAAAGGTGCCAAGGGTATAAATGAAGATCGCCCCAGTAGCAACCACCGCAAGAACAAGAGCCTCATTAAATACTATTTCCAGGTACATATCCAGCCTGTAACCATTTATGCTTACCACCACCAGAAATGCTGCAAACAAAACCAGTAAAGCGGCAATGGGAAGTAAGGATATGATTTTTTGTTTTATGTTGGTTTTTCTTTTATCTGTCATCTCTTTTACCTTCCTCAGATCATGTAGCTTATAATGTCTCCCTCGCTGAGGGTACTGCTTCTCTTAAACTCTCTTGTGATCTCTCCGTCCTTCATAATGAGTACTCTGTCACTCATACCTATCAGCTCCGGCAGCTCCTCGCTTATCATAAGTATTGCCTTGCCTTCATTTTTGAGCTTTACCATGAGCTGATACATCGCCTGCTTGACTCCGATATCCACGCCTCTTGTGGGGCAATCCAGGATCAGTATCTCGCTTCCGCAGCCTATCCATTTACCAAAGACAACCTTCTGCTTATTACCACCCGAAAGCTGACCTACCGCCTGATCCATATCTGAACATTTGATCTTAAGTTCATCCACCTGTTTTTTTACATATTTTTTCTCACCGGATGAAGTAACAAGGTTTATTTTGTTTTTAAAGATATTCATTCCGGCGATAGCAATGTTGTCTTTTATACTGGCATCGAGACAAAGCGATTTCTGATCTCTGTCTTTCGACACATATCCGATCTTTTGCCCCATTGCATTGTGAGGGCTGAGTATCTCTTTTCCACTACCGCAGATAACATACCCCGAATCAAGCTTTAGCGCTCCGAAAAGGGCTTCACCCAGATCATGCATTCCGCTGCTCGCAAGGCCACCGACTCCCACAATCTCTCCGCGGTGGAGCTCCAGAGAAACGTCCTTTAAATTATCTTTGTAGTTCAGGCTTTGAGCGCTGAGTACCACTTCATCAAGAGATGTACACTCCGTATCCGCCCTGTAATAATCACCTTTAAGCTCTCTTCCTATCATGCTGCTGCGGATGGCATCTGCATCAAATTCCTCTTTTTCAAAAGTCCTTATGATGTTTCCATCCCTGAGTACCGTCAACGTGTCACAGACTTCCATGATTTCGTCCAGATCATGAGATATAAAGATCACTGACTTTCCGTCATCCCTCATTTTTCTGATCAGACTGTACATGATCTGCCTTCCATCGTGGGACAGCGCAGTTGATGTCTCATCGATGATCAGAATATCCGGGTTTTTCATGATAACTTTGGCTATTTCAACCAGCTTTCTGTCCTGAAAGTCCAGCCTTCCCATCGCATCTCTTCCGCTGATGCCTGCTATCCCAACGCTTTTAAGAGCCTCATCTGCTTTTCTTTCCAGTTTGTTCTTGTCCACAAGGCCAAATTTGTTTTTAAAGCTCCCAAGTTCGGCAAGGAACATGTTTTCAGCCACCGATATTCCTCCAATGGTTCCGCTTTCCTGAACAACCATTCCAATGCCCTTGTTCAGTGCATCTATCATACTGGCCGGTTCCCATCTGTTTCCCTTAAAAAACATCTCTCCTTCATTTGCTTTCTGCATTCCGGCAGCTATTGAGGAAATAGTGGATTTTCCTGATCCGTTCTCACCGATCAGGCCTCTGATCTCGCCGGGATAAACTTCAAGGTCAACCTCGTTAAGAGCCACGACGCTTCCGAATCGTTTGCTGATATTCTTCATTTCAAGAACTGGTTTATTCATAACTGCCCATTCCTTTCTGTAACGGCGCTCTTTATGATGCAATTATATGTTTAAAAAGCACTGAACATAATTCACAAAATCGCTCAATATTATTGATGTTTTATGATATAAATATAATAATTTTTATATAAATCTTTGATTTTTTGACATCTACTTGCCGAGCAGATATAGTAGATTTAATAGGAGCCCTCAATATAAGGAGATAAAATGGACGCTAATGCATTAAAGCAGCATATATACGATGTTACAGAGGTGGAAGCATTTTATAGAGAGTACTACCTCGCAGGGAAGAACCCGGATTCGCTTAGAGAATTTCTTAAGAATCTTGACATGGAAATGGTGCTGAGTAAGCACCTTCTGATCAAAGAAAAAAAGAAACAATCCCCGATGTTTATGAGGATTATTTCTTTTTTGATCTGTCTGACAATGACAGTATTATTGTTCAAAAGCACGAAAGATACAGCCCGGATATTGAGCATAGCCATACCTTTTTTGAAATCTCATATATTTACGATGGCAGATGCACCCAGACTATATCGGGCAATACCATTGAGATGAGAACAGGAGATTTCTGCGTGATCCCACCGGGAATCAGGCATTCTTTTGCGGTATTTGACGACACTATCGCCATAAATATAATGCTGCGCCGTGATACACTTCACACTATGTTATACTCCTTTCTCAACACCCGTAACATCCTCTCATCCTTCTTTCTGAACAACATTTATGCCAAAAAGGCGAACGATTATATAATGTTCAGGACCGGCCAGGACACGGTCATTTCCGAGTCCTTCATATGGATGTTAACAGAGAGTCGCAACAAGGAAGAGTACCACTACCAGGCCATAACAAACACCCTACTCCTCGACTTCTATCTGATAATTAGACGGTACTCCGAATCTGTTCAGATGCCCCTGTTCGACTCCAGAGTAGATGTCCAGCGCTATGCTCTTATCCAGTATATTCAGGAAAACTACAAAGACGTTACCTTGTCGGATCTGTCAAATAAGTTCCACTATTCCAATGAATATACATCAAGACTGATAAAAGAGCTCACAGGCATGAATTACACAGATATCCTGCGAACTGTCCGAATCGAAAGATCGCAGGATCTTCTTGCCAATTCCACCATGACGGTGCAGACCATAGCAGAAGCTGTTGGGTACGATACCACAGAGCATTATATAAGGCAGTTTAAAAAGCACACAGGCATGACGCCCTCTGCATATCGCAAACAGTCCACATCAAACAGAACCAGGTAAAAGAGCTCTCATACCCCTGTCAGATATCATCCGCGATATCGATATTCTCGCCTGTAATTCCTACCCACGCGCCGTCCTTAATCTTACCATCATGATCAAATGTTATATAATGCTTGTAATACTAAAATAGTTATCAGCAATAGCATCTAATTGCACTTTACAGTAAGTATCAACGCTTTTGCTATCTTATATACAGAAAACAGTATTCCAAATGAATATCCAAAAATAACCAGCGCTATAAGCAGTACTTCTTTCACTTTCCTCTATCCTTCGACTTTTCAGCCAATAATTTCATTGAGAATTTTTCCATGTGGTGTCAAATATATAATTACCATTGAGAATTTTTCCTTTTAATGATAAAATTCTCAGTAGAAATTAAAATTAAGGAGTGCTGCCATGATCAAACGCGAAAAGTATATCGCCCCAATAAGAAGTTTCTATGACAATGACCTTATTAAGATCATTACAGGAGTAAGAAGATGCGGCAAATCAGAGATATTAAAGCAGATAAAAGCTGAAATCGCTGAAAAGTCTGCTAATATCATCTATCTCAATTTTGAAGACCGTATCGTAACAGAGCAGATCCAGGAATGGCAAGACATCGTTACACACGTTGAAGACAACCGGAAGGATGGGTTCTGCTATGTATTTCTTGATGAAGTACAGGAAATAGATGGATGGCAGAATGCCTGCAAGACCTTGCGTTTAAGGGATTGCTCAGTATTCATTACCGGCTCAAATTCCAAACTTCTTTCGAAGGAATTTACAAAAGAACTGTCGGGAAGATATGTTGCTTTCAGAATCCGCCCGTTCATATATAAGGAAATCCTTGAATATGCAAAAGAACTTGGTCGTGAGGTACCCATCTCCGATTACCTCATTTGGGGTGGTTTCCCCAAAAGGCTTGAATTCCAAGGTGAAGAAGAACTCAGGATATATCTCAACGATCTTGATAAAACCATCGTGGAAAATGACATCATAAACAGATATAAGATACAAAAGTCCAATGAATTCCGCAAAGTCACAAGCTTTGTTCTGATGTCCAACTCACGCATTTATTCGGCGAAAGCCATTGCCGATTACATGAAAGGAAACAATAACCAGTGCAGCAGTAACACAGTGCAGAAGTGGATTTTCTATCTGAGTGAGGCATATATCATAGATCAGGCAGACCGGTATTCAAAAAAAGCAAAGAAAGTCCTTGAAAACAGCCATAAGCTGTACAACTGTGACGTTGCCCTTAACTCTATCAGGTGCCCAAATAATCGCTATGACATCACTCACAATATGGAAAACATCGTGTATAACGAGCTGATATACATGGGTTACAAAGTAAGTGTCTATGACAACAATGGCAGGGAGATTGACTTCCTTGCTGAAAATGGCAATTACAGGTACTTCATCCAGGTTGCTTACAGTGTTGCCGAAGATAAAGCATATCAGCGCGAAATGTCTGCCTTTAGTGGGCTTAGCCAGATAGATACAAAAATCCTTATCACCAACGATGACATTGATTATTCAACAAGTAACGTCAAACACATAAAATTTAAGGATTTCCTGTTAATGGAAACCCTTGAGAAATAACGAATAAATTTCACCCACCAGAATCACCCCATGAAACTGATGAATGGTGAAACGCAGTATGCTTAAGGCAACTACGATATATATCATTATTATTGCAGGGAGGAATGTATGTGATGAAAAAGGGATTTGTTAAACAACGGATAATAATGCAATTTTTACTTTTACTGACAATGTCATGCTTTATTTTTTGCAGGCAAAATGTATCAGCTGCCTCAGCAAAGGATAGGATAATATCAAATTCCAACAAGGTTGTAGTAATCCGGACATCTTATGCTACTGGCGGATTTAATGACGGTTGGGGCGGAGTCATGGATGCTGTACCCAATAAGGATTCAGATGTATATGAGTTATATGATGTTGTTATCTGGGACGATCGCATTAGTCTATATAAATTTCCGGGAAACATCGATGATGCCAGCGATGAATTTTTCAAAAATCATCCTGAATACGATACAAGAAACAACAAGGAATATGAAAAAGGCTGGCGTGCTTTCAGAGAGGAATGCTGCCTTGATACGCATATGGTAAAAAGCTCTGAAGCAAGTCCGGGCACTAATAGTAAAAAAAGACTTTCCGCGTACAAATCATTCTTTAAAAAGATAAAGGAACGGACATCCAATAGCAGCAGCTATGTCATAAAATATTCAGGACATGGCCAGGATGAAATGTTCTGTGGGAATCTCAACAGAAATGACACTATAAATATATTAAAGTTCAGTAAAAAGCTATTGGGTAAAAAGTTTTCAATTATCGATTACGGAACAAATTGTAAGTCCGGAAAGACGTCTGTACTAAAAATGTACCAGGACTATACTGACTACATGATTGTGAACCAGTTGGACTTTGGTGGTTTTGAGTATGATGATGACAAGGATTGTAAGATATACGATCAGGTAGATACTGATATGGTATATGACAAAATGTTTGTATCCGGAGAGACCATGAAAGATGCTGCAATAAGAATGGCTAAACAGCATACTATCATCTGGCCGTACGCCAAAAATGATCTCAAAAAGCATCATAATCCACAGTCTGTCACCGTCGTGGATATGAATGCATTCAAAAAACTCATGAAATCAGCTTCAGCTTACATTTCAAAAGGCTCAGATCTGAAGAGTAGTATAAAGAAAAGCGGAAACAAATCTTTATCAAAGAAGTATAATAAAGCAGTGATTTTTTACGGAAATGATAAAAAGCAGATCGGAAAGTGGTCAAATTCATACGGTAACGGAATTACTAATGACTGACATTGATGATATGGTGACTGTTCTGCTGCATGGACTCACCAGGCGAATACACTATCGAAATGGTTCAATAGTTTTAGATATACCATATCAAAAATTAATTATATTAGAATTATTTATTTACATCATATTGCAGCTATGTTATTATTTTTATTGTTAAATCTAGTATTTTTTATATAGTTGTCGCTTGTAGCCGAAATTCTTATTTTTAAGGATTTCGGCTTTTTTGCGTTTACTGGAGGTGATTCATTTGAGGCATACTTTGGATAAACTTGTTGGGTTGTTCTGCATCATCGTCTTTCTTACATTCATGGTTAATCATGGACATATAGATTTCAGCGGCGTTGACTGGGTACGAAGGAACGTCTCAGAAGCAGTACAGAGTCCGGATGGTCAGGAATGCATAGAAGAAACAAAAGACATTTCAAAGGGCATATCTGCTGTAGTTGTCTTTCAAAAAATCTTCAGTAAACTTATGGCCCTTTTTGAGACGTTCTGGATCCATGGTCCAGCCTTGAATTGTGTAATCCTTTACTATCTGACCAGCCCATTTACGGAAACGAACCACCCTGTCGTTATTAACCTTAAATCCAACTGAAATAATCAGTTGGAGGTTATAATGCATTACATTCCTTTGTACTTGTCTGCTTCCCTCTGTTTGAACTATCCGAAAATTTCGGATAGTTGCCTCCTTGGTCAACTCGCCATCATCAAATATTTTCTGAATATGATCATTTATAGTTCTTACATCCACTTCGTACAGTGAAGCCATCATTTTTTGAGTAAGCCATATATTTTCAGCTTCATAGCGCATCTCAAACCAATGCCTCTATTTCTAAGTTTCTTAACTAAATCTATTCCAATCTCAGGCACTTCCCTATTAGGATGCTGAAAATTAAGATATCCTGCGAATCCATCGCTATTATAATCTAAACATATATGTATATTTCCATCGCTGCCTGTAAGAACTTCCTGCCACGAAGACTCCGCAAATTTCGGCATTAAGTCATAAGCTACTCCTACATCACTTACATCTTTCTTTAGCGAGATAAATGCATCCCTGTCATCCTCCCGAAACGCTCTTAAGACTATCTGTCCTTCAGTAGCATAGATTCCATTATCATCAAAAAAATCTTTATTATTCATAACAGCCTTCCTTAATAATCAACCATGACGATCCTTACACTTATCTCAGTAAAAGAATCCTTCTTATCAATCTCCGTTATTTTTACCTTTAGGAGTTTCCCTGCATCCATAAGACGCGCAAAAACTGTATTATCCTTCATTGGTACATATCCAAGCTTCTTTTTATCCGCGTTAAGCACCAGGATAGCATTGGAATCATACTTATTATCTTCTCTTTTAAGGATAAGCTCATCTCCTCTTTTTGCCTTCTTTAGAACAGACATATCATCAAGATGAGTTGTCCCGGCAATATAGGTGTCAAAAAGGTGTATCTCTTTAACAAGGGGCTTTAAGATATCCCCGAGGTCATGAGTACCTATGACAGCCACCATATTCTCACCATTTATCATCAATTCATTGGCCATAACATCGTCACCCCGCTTATAACTAACGCCTCAAGCACTTTATCGAGTTCCTCACAGTATTTTTCATACTCCTTAAGCTCATATGACAGCTCAAGCTTCTTATCACTGATTGCATCCTCATCTTCTAAAAGAAACTTATATATATAAGGTACCGTAGATATGATGTGCTCTATCTCTTCCTCAAGAGCCTTTATCTTTTCTTCGATATTGGGGATCTCAACCTCCACGTCCTCTATGTCTGTATCCTTCAACGCCTGTGCTACAAGAAATTCAAGTTCCTGAAGCGCCTGTAAATCATTACAGTTATATGCAACAACTACTCTGTTCCAAAGGTCCATAAGATCTTCATTCTCAGCTACCTCTGGATTTATGTCCGGGTGAATCCTCTTTACAATCCTGTGGTAGATACGCTTTACTTCGAGGTAATCCTTTTCACTTATAACCCCTCCGCTTTTAGCTTCTCTATAATCCTCTTCCATATGGTGGAGCTTTTCAGTGAACTCTGCCATTTCTTCCTTTATATATGCATTGAGCTTATTCTGATCTATAGGTTCATCCCGGTTTATCGCCTTCTGGCAGAAATCTATGACCTTCTTTTTCTCTATGCACTCAATCTTTTTGTTGAAAACAGCAAGGATGAGTTCTCCAAATTCCCTGACATATCCGCGCTCATACTGGAATGCATCTTTTTTGTAGCGGTCTCGCTGGTTTATCAGCTCTTCGTATAATGAATATGACGACTTTTTCTCAGTAACAATATTGTTCACGGCCATGCACCTCCAATCTCATAAAAAATACCTACGACAAAAAGGATGCTATTAGCATCCCCTGTCAAAACTCTTTCCATACCCCTGCCCTTAAAGCGGACAACTCATAAACATCAGCAACATGGCTCCTAATCCCAATAAAACTCTCATCATAATACTCATACCTTTTCATCCTCCAGCCCTTTGTCACACTTACAGAATTCGTAGAATTCACATGTAACACAAAAATGCTTACAGAACCTGTTGTTCTTGTGAATACACTTACTAAGCCAATAAATAAGTCTTTCCACGTCACACCCTCCAAAAGACTAGTTGCTTGTTTCTTTGTACTTTTAGTATAAAAATATTGCAGTCCAATAAAAATGACAGCCACATCTTGTATATACACCTCGTCATCAACAACTATATATTGTGGTTATTATGCTATTTACTTATTTCAGAAAATAAAAAAAGAGAGCTGTACTAAATAATAGTGTTTCAGCTCTCATACTGTATTCTGGCTCTTATATAGTATTTGTTTTATGCGGTCTCTTCCTGTACCGCAGCTGTCATTGGAATAGGCTCAGAAATCGGAACTGTATTATTTTCAGTCTCATTATTGCCCTCGATTCCTTCTACATTCTTAAGAACTACTCCGTTTTTAGAAATAAGCTCCATTCCCTCACGAAAGCATCTTATTGCAAAAGATTCCGTATACTCGCTCTTCTTTGCTATAGCTTTGACCTTCTTAGCAGTCTTTCTCACATCCTTTGCGTCACATACAACTGACGGATAAGCTCCATTCTTTTCACATGTATAGCCTTCTTCAAGAAGTATTTTTAAAAAATCGTCTTTTGTCACTGGTCCTCCCCATAATCATTTCTGATTATTATGCTGCTTTATACTATTTCCGCCCAAAATCAGGCGTGCGTTTCGTATTCTACATCAAATATTTGGAGAAAATCAATTCCTAATCTAAATCTCTATCTGATTCATTATTTTTCCAATACTGTCGTGAAAAACAAGATCTGCCCTCTGTTCCATCTGAAAAAGCTTTCTATGGGCATCGTTTGGCTCTATACTCCTGCAATCAAGGTTCTTGCGGAAATAATCAAAGAAAACTGCGGGCTTCTTATTTAGACAGTCATAGCTTAAGAGGTATTCCGGTTTATACATAGAAAACCGCTTATCTTTCTTATGATACAGGCCGTTCTTACTTCTAAAATCGGGAATACCACTCTCAGTGGACACATCTGCCCCGCCAAGAAACACTATATGTTCAGAAATATCTACCATCTCATTTAAAGCATCTATCTTCTGCTCATCATTAAGAGATCTAAAGTATTTTTCTTTTTCCCTCTGGGATGAAAAATCCGGTAAAAGCATATCTATTCCTCATTAGAAACACCAAACTGCTATATTTAATAGATTATTCCTTATTCCCTGCCACATCCTCAAGCAGCTTTGATGCCTCAAGATCTGCTTCATGCAAGGCAAGTACTATAGGATATTTCTCCATAGCATCGCCTACTGCCTTATATTGGCTCTTTTCCTCTGAAAATCCCATATGCCATCTTATTGCAAATATCTCAGGAGTCTTAAGTTTCATAAAGCAGTTAATCAGCATAACAGATTTCTCTCTATGTCCTAAAGGCATGGTATCGTCTATTTCATAGCGAAGGACAGTCTCCCAAATAAAGTTGCCCTTATCATCATGTTTAACCTGCCAATTCTCAGCTGCATCTACCTTTTCAGGATCATAAGTCTTCTGATTCTTTGTGCCTTTCACATAAAAGTTTACCTTACAAAGGTCATGTAAAAGAGCCATGATAATGAGGCTTTCTTCCGGAATTGTCTCAATTACTTTTTTCCTTTTTTATCCCAAGTACACACCACCTTATGAAAGGTATGCGGCTCATTATCTCATACAGAAGGTAGGAGCCTGTGAATGCTGCTATTGCAACCAGCAGGTATACGATTATAGGTGCCATGGATGGACATAATGTATGCAGATACCATCCGCTGACCGCTATCATCAGATAATGGAATACATAGAGTCCCCATGACTTTTTGCACATCCACTTTGCGAAAGCATTCTCGAAATTGCCCCATTTTTTCATGAAGGCAAGTATACCGATAGTTCCAAACCATGCGTATACATTGCACAATATTGTATCCAGAACCACGTGATCCGGATAAGACTGACCCATATATAATATCACGAAGGCTATGCAGGATGCGAGGGCAAGGATGCTTAATAACAGCCAGTTTTTGCCAAGTCGATCCATCACTTCGTCATGGGACAGTACAAAGTAGCCAATCAAAAAGCCCAGCCCGTAAATACCGAACCTGTATACCACTATTATCGGTGTGTTAAGTATCTGCGCCGCTCCGTATACGGGTATGACAAGAAGTATAACTATCAGAAGATTGGCCTTGCCGCAGATGTTATAGAATCTGTCTTTTTCAATCCTTCTGATCAGTACCAGTATCAGGCTGAAGACCCAGAGCATCTGAATGTACCACAGAGGACCTGAGCCGCTGACAGCCATTATCAGGAAAATGATTGGCCCCGGTACGTTGTTCATGGAATTAAATGCACCGGAAATAAGCATATTGTAGTAGCCAAGAACCCAACCGAAAACCAGAAGTCCGATTGTTGATGGCACAAGATATTTTCTTGTCCTTATTTTGATGAATTCCTTCTCTGTTCGTTTAACCAGTTCATAGCGGGCTGACATGCCGGATACCACAAACAGGAGTAACATGAACCAAGGATATACAATGTACTGATATGTATCCTGAGGCTGATGTTCACTGAAGGGACCGATGATTCCATGCTCTGTTACGCCGTTGAATATGTAAATTACATGATAGATAACAACCAGCACTACTGTTATCCAGCGAATATTATCCAAGTATACCTTTCTCATATTTCTACCACCTTTGCTACATTTATTAACATTTATCTTAATCATAAAAAAGTAAGCCCCGCCTGTCTACCAAGCTAAGCTTACATATTACGTTATTTTTTGTTAGATTTGGTTGCTTACGTCTCCTCGTATCCCTCTTTTCCCGGGTTACTTAATCTCGTCTTTAGTTCCGTCCTTTTTTACTACAACGAGCTTGCAGCCAAGACCGAATGCAGCAATAGCCTTAACCTTATCGATGAGCTTCTGCACATCCTCTTCAAGTGTGATTTTCATAATATTCTTCCTCCTTACACTTCTTTAGCCAAAAGGCCAATTATCATTGCGACAACAAGTATCGGGAATGCTATGTAAACAAGACCTCCAACTACCAATGCTACTAAGATGAACGGTAGGAACACAAGGAAAAATGCAATCTTAATCATGCTCCAGGAAAACTTAAAAGCAAACCCTATGAGCTTCCCAATAAAACCAAATAAGCAAACCATAAAAAGAATTGTCAGTAACATGATCATCACCATCCTTCTATATATGTACTAACAACTGTTTTCTGTCTATGGTCATATTGTAAGCAAAAACATGAATCTGTTACATATCAAGTAGAGCAAAAAACATATCCGTATTTTCCATTCTTTGTGACTTAAAAGAAAAGCAGACCACCAAAGCTGATGATCTGCCCGGAATATAGCATTTTATTCAGTTTTTATTTATTCTTCTGCGCTCTCTGCCTCTTTTTTATTATTCTTCATAAGCTTGAAGCTTAAATATAAAGCAGTTAAAAACAGGCAGAAACCGTATCCCTGAATTAATCCCTTAAAATATGCGGGCATATCGACAAAGCCTGCAACTATAATCATCATAAGTCCTATACCGTTTGCATATCCATACTTGTTGTTTAAAAAGTTCATCTTTTTTCATCCTCCAAAGTTTATTATTTTGTATTTTTAATATCTTATTTCTTACTTAAATATGAGCATCAGGCCAAACCCTATGCCGCCGCATACCACAGCTGCAATAACAGCCGATATTATTGTGGTCAGGGCTTTCTGGTAGGGCCTTTTAGCCTCTTCCTTTATCTTATCTGTAGGAGACAGTGTTTCTCCCTTTGTGAATGCAATGATTTCCTTGTAGGTCTGTACATTGTATTCCTTTTTATACTTTTCAATTCTTGTGGCAAAATACATTGTGCATGCAAACAATACCGCGAATGGGATGAGGAACCAGAACCCAATAGTAACTGCGAGTATTGGTGTCGTGATAAGAATAGCTATTATAGAAATAAGCATTCCTATCGCATAGGTGTTCATCTTGTTAATGTCAGCCTGCGTCTGTTCTGTGATGATTCTTTCCATTTTTTCAACATCTCCTTTTAATAGTTGGTCTACGGAGACATCGAAGATTTCGCTTAGCAGCAACACGCTCTGAATATCAGGATAGCTTTTATCATTTTCCCAGTTTGAAATTGTCTGTCTTGAAACAAAGAGCTTCTCAGCTAATTCATCCTGGTTGATATTTTGTGCTTTCCTTAACTCTTTAATTCTGCTTCCAAGTTCCATGTCGTATGTCTCTCTTTCCACCTCAGCATATCGAGATATTGAAAATGCTGCCATCAAAAGGCTTTTACATTCGTGTTTTTTGTAATGTCAAAAGCTTTTGACATCCGCTTGTTTACTGGGTTTCATCCCCGTTTAAGCTTTTAAATATCGGTTGTAATTTTAAATCACAGTATCTTATTTGTAACCTATTTTAATGAATCCCCTATTATTTTTATTCCCTCACTAAAAACACTTCTTCTACTATAACGGCTTTCCGTAAATTAAAAAAGCCCTGTAGTGGTATTTATTTCCACTACAAAGCTTTTCCAAAACATTTTTACTTGCAGCACGGTATCAGTGCTCGTAAAGTTCCGCAACTTTCTTAAGATTGTCGATGATAGGCAGGTGTTGAGGGCACACTCCTTCACACTGACCACAGGCTATGCAGTCGCTTGCTTTGCCGAAAGTCTTTCCAAGGGTTCCATAAGTGGAGAAATTAATTGTCCAACCCTTGTGCTCTAAGTCATCTCGCATGTCTGCATTGTAAAGGCTGAAATACTTTGGAATGCAGATGTTCATGGGACAGCCGCCTGTGCAATACGAGCAGGCTGTACAAGGTATTGCAATCTGGCTATTGATGATCTCTCCTGCCCTGAGGCAGAGGTCCTTTTCCTCCTCGGTAAGAGGCACAAAATCCTGCATGTAGCTTGTGTTGTCTTCCATCTGCTCAAGGCTGCTCATGCCGGACAGAACCATCATTACGTTATCGAGGCTTGCCACAAACCTTATAGCCCAGCTTGGTATGCTCATTGACGCATCATGCTCGGTAAATAGAGCCACCGCTTCATCAGGCATCTTATTGGCAAGTGTGCCGCCTTTTACAGGTTCCATGACGATTACAGGCTTATTGTGCTTTACAGCAACGTCATAGCAGGCTTTTGACTGGATCCACTCACTGTTCCAATCCATGTAATTGATCTGAAGCTGAACAAACTCCATCTCCGGATGATCTGTCAGAATCTTGTCGAGAAGCTCCGGTGTGTCATGGAATGAAAAGCCCACGTGCTTTATAAGACCTTCCTTTTTCTTTTCGAGGACAAAATTAAAGCAGTCCAGACATTCATATTTATTGAGCATATCTCCCTCTATACCATGTATCAGATAGTAGTCAAAATACCCGGCTCCGGTTTTTTCTAGCTGCCCCTGGAATACTTTGTCTCTCTCCTCTATGGAGTTAAAAAATGCACTATGAAGTTTGGTTGCGAGTGTATATGACTCTCTGGGATGCCTGTCCACGAGAGCCTTCTTCACCACGCTTTCGCTTTGGCAGGAGTGATACATAAGAGCTGTGTCAAAATAGGTAAATCCTCTTTCAAGGAACATATCCACCATCTTACATACCTGTTCGATATCAACATCTGCATCATTGTGAGTGTCATTGAGAGGCATTCGCATAAGTCCGAATCCCAGTTTTTTTGCAGGCATAAAGTCCATATTTTCTCCCTCCTAACATAACTAATACAGTGTATGTATCAAAATGAATTTTTTACATCACACTTTTTCCGGTAAATCCATATGCGCCACATCATTTAGCATTTCAGTGGTTTCAAAGCTTATTCCGTTTTCCGACAGTTCCTTTTCAAAAGCTCTTACTACTGTGTCTTCTTCAAAATTCTGATGCATTGTCAGGAAAATCTTTCCATTTACGGCAGCTATTTCAACCAGAAGTCCGTTTGCGTTTGGCACGTGAGTCCAGAACTCCTTTATATGCTTTCCCACAGATGGATATTTCCATTTTCCGACATAGCTTACCATGCATGTAAACAGTTTTCTGCCGCCTGACAGCATCATGCCGTAAGTCTGCATTTTTGCCGCTACTGTCGGAGTAGCCTTGGCAATTGCCTTATTCCTTGAAGCAGAAACGGTCATGGTTTTCTGTATTCTCTTCTCGTCGCTTTGGATGAAGGTTTTTCCACGATATGCAGTGCATTGTCTGTCAAAAGGCATTGCTTTGATCTTATCGGAATAATCAAAGAAAACGGTATTGACACAGTTATGATGGGTATTTGGGGCATGCAGCATAGGTCTGGCATTTATTATATAAGACCCCATTATCCCTTTATCTCTGTCAGGGAAAAGCCTGTCAATTGTACGTGCCAGAAGTATCGACACCATGACTCCCGGGCTTGCGTCATTTGCTGATGAAAACTTAAGAAAATCCTTTTCAGGAATCACAACGTCAAATAATCTCTGTTCGCAGGGAGTAAAACCGCCATCTTCAACCAGTGAAAAAGCAGGTTCAAGCTTGAGAGAAGGAATATTGCTGATATCAATCTCCGGCAACTGATCCAGAGGATCAAGATACTCATCCGGCGTAATCTCATCATCAAGAGTCCTGATGCCCTCGCTTTCAACGTCCCCGTATTTCTGATTGGTATAATAATAGAGTATCGTGGACAGAACCATGTACATTCCTGTTCCGTCACACAGGCCATGATAGAAATCGAGGAAAATCTTATCTTCAAAGTAGCAAACTGCCCACATGTGATATCCCGTTTCTTTTGCACCGAGAGTCACTCTTTCCTTTTGGTTAAGGACAGCAATCGGCTCATCATTGTCCTCATAAAAGATTTCATTATCATCACGCTTCATCCTCAGAAGAAGGTACGGATAACGGTTTGCCGCTGATGCTACCGAATCCCTCAAAATATCACCGTCAACCTCGTCTTCCATTCGGACAACAAGTCTCACACTATAATCTGCTCCTTGTCCAAAGCTTCCATAAACGTGCATTATATCGCCGGCAGTTATTTTTTTCATATTATCGGGTCCTCATAATCAATGTTCTGTAGCTACTTTGATGCTATTTTCGGATTAACATCGTCTATTAAATTGTACTATATTAAGTTGGCTGACATTCTAAAATTTGCATAAACAATGCACGATTTGATCTGCACTTAATCAAATAAAAAAGACAAAATTAGCAGGAATACCGTAAATGATATTCCTGCTAAATATTTATTTTATCTTGAGATTAAATGTCATTTTTTTGCCTTTTGTGCTGTAGTAGGCATTTACTACATGGATATATAAAACCTGTCCCTCAGTCAAATCATAAGTTATAGTTCGTGTGGCAACGTTCTGTTTACCGGGGACTCTGTATCCGAAAGGATACTGGTTGTCTCCTCTATATTTTTTTGTATGTCCGGAAACGTATGTTATGCCATCTTCTGCTCCGCTGGGAACAGAGAATTCTGCATAAGGAAGACAAGGTGACTTGCCCTTTGCTCTAACATGACTGAACGTAAATGCATATTTCTTGGTTTTAGGAACAACAAATTTTATTACGCCACCATAATAATCAGAGCTTTTGGTTTCTACCACTTTATAACTACCGGTTTTAGTAACGGTTACCGCTTTTGATTCCATATAGGATTCATATGGATGCCCAACTGCAGCAAAAGGAAGTTTCAGCTTTTTGGTCTTAGCCTGAGCTGTTACGGGATTCACCAGAATGATAGTCATTGCAAATAGCAATGCCAACGATAATACTCTTTGCCATACTCTTCTCTTCATATTTAACCCTCCAAGAAAATGATGAAAAATTATCGCCTACCTTATATCGATACTAGTTATTTAATTTTTAGATTAAATGTTACTTTGGGTCCTCTTGTATTCGTATGAGTATTATAAATATTAATATAAACAACCTGACCTTCAGTTAACTGATACGTTACTTTCCGCGAAGCTACATTATATCTGCCCTTTTTACCCGGTATTCTATATGCGAAAGGATAAGAATTTTGATATCCACCTTTAGAATAACCATCAAGATTCTTTATTTGATCTTCTATCCCGGTAGGAACAGTATAATCTACTGTAGCTAAACATGACGACTTGCCTTTTGCTCTCAGATGGTTATATGTAAATGTGTATTTCTTGGTTTTAGGTACAACAAATTTTATGAAACCGCTATAAATTTTTCCGGATTTTCCTAATTGAACTTTATAATTACCGGTCTTATTTATAGTTACTGCTTTTGATTCGATATAAGATTCTTGTGGAATATTAAATTCGGCATAAGGAAGCTTCAGCTTTTTGGTCTTAGCCTGAGCTGTTACGGGATTCACCAGAATGATAGTCATTGCAAATAATAGTGCCAATGATAATACTCTTTGCCATACTCTTCTCTTCATATTTAACCCTCCAAGAAACGATGAAAAAAATTTTCGCCTATTAAATGAATTTTAGCATATTTTATTTCATTTGCTACCGCCAAAAGGGGGTATTTTTGTGAATGGTTTTTTGAGAAAAGTTATAGAGTGATCAAGCCATGTTTGTCAGTATTAGAGCTATTCCTGACACGATTAACATGACAATTACCATTTTTTTTATTATTTTGTCATCTATAACCCGGACACTGAGCATTCCTGCACCAAGTCCGGCCAGCATAAACGGAGCCAGAAGTGCTGCTGTTTTCAGAGATTCCATTGTGATTATGCCATACAAGCTGTACAAGGCAATTCGAAAGGTGTTCTCTACCACAAAGACAAGGCAGATATTGGCTCTGAAGGCCTTTGAGCTGTCTGTCACTCTGCCTATATATGCTCCAAGCAGCGCACCTACGCCGTATAGTCCGCATAAGAAGCCGGATAAAACGCCGATTATCGTCAGTAAGATTCGGGACTGCTTCGCTTTTCCGGGAGAGAGCTCTCTGAGGAGCATCTCTATGCCGATTACGATGATAAGTGCACCAAAAATTATTTTTACAACAGATACGTCTGCATTTTTCAGAAAAAATACGCCTGCCACACTGCCGACAAGAACCATGGCCGCAAGCGGAATGCATATTTTCAAATCTATGGATTTGCGTTCTTTCCAGCTGATTATCAGATTGGTGGGATATCCAAGAATCAGCTCAACCGGAGATATATTTATGTTGGCATTTCCAAAGCTCAATATTGAGGTGAAAACCAACGTGTTTGCAAACCCGCATAAACCTTTAACATAAAAAGCACAAAGTGTTGCTATTATCCAAAATATCATGTGGTATTTTTTCTCTCCATTCAGGGACATCAGTATAAACAAAGTTGTTCCCTATATTTCAGAACAGGCTTAGCTGTTCATAGTCGCATGTTCTATCAAGCTCAGGCATTTTTTCCTTGATCATGTCAAGTGCGGCACTGCTCTCACACAGATATTCCCTCACATTCTTTTTGTCGATAATTACGGGCATCCGGTCGTGGACAGGGCTCATGGAACTGTTAGCTTCTGTGGTAAGTATTACAAAGCTGTCTCTGTTATCGCTCATATCATAGAATCCGGCAAGATACAGAGGATTGCCATCTTTGCTTGTAAATGTGTACTTGGTTTTGTCCCTGTTCCATTCATAGAAGCCTCCCGCCGGGAGGATGCATCGCCTGGACTTTATGCTTTCGGAAAACATCGGCTTTTCCAGGACAGATTCCGCCCTGGCATTTATCACCAGCTTTTTATCTTTGGTGGTAAGTCCCCAGTGAAGGTCACAGACTTTAATATCAGCTGTTTCTTTTCCCAATAGAAGCGCAATAGCCGCTTTTCCGGGAACAATATCACCGGCTGGAAGTATCAGCGTCCCATATGGCAGCTGTAACTCGATTTCCACAGCCTTTGCAGTTTTGTCAGCATAGTAATATCGTCCACACATATAACGCCGTTCCTTTCTCCGTTTCCGATTTGGGCTATAAGCTCTCTTGAAAAATCATAAATTACACTCTGCATAAATTGCAACCAAAAAAGAGACCGGGGGTGAGGTCTCTTTTCGGTAGATGTATAAGATGTAACAAATATTGCACTATGAATTAGATAGTGAATGTTGCACCAAACATATTGATTTTGGGCTCCTTGTTATGAAGCTCAAACAGCTTTTCTCTGTACTGGTCATAGCTTATAATCTGGCCATTTTTTCTGTTTCTTTTGTTTTCGCTATGTGTCGTCAAATCCTGAATATCTTTGTATCTCATAGTAAACCTCCTCAATAAAACCTTTATTTCTAACTGTAAACTCTTTTTTCATGCCTCTTTTTCACGCTCCGTCTTATTTTTTGCTGCCAAAGTACTTATCAGCGTTGTTCCTCCTCCTAAAACACAGATACCAGCCCAAAAGTGGTTAGCAGCTATCAGGAACACCCCGGCAACATAGACTGCAAGCGAAGCTATGTACATCATCTTTTTCATATGTCGTTTTCTCCTTTCCTGAGAATATATTTATCACATATAGAAAACGGGTTACGTAATTACACTTATTTAGAACTGTTTTACACGGAAATGCTTTTCCTTTAAGAAAAAAGTAAATAAAATAAGGTTTTTAGCGTTTTGGTATACATTTTCGACATGTTTTTATGGGTTTTCAACCCAAAATGTAAATGAGAAGGTGCTTTCAGTGATTTGGTACCCATGATTTCAAAAAAGATGGATACCAAAATCCTATAAACACATTCTCATTTACAAGTTGTCCTGTGGAAGTCCCTAAAAGAGCGCAAAAGGTATACCAAAATGCCCAGAATTCTCTCTCATTTACAAAAAGAAAAGCGGGGGTAATGATACCTCCGCGTTATATAGATGCACTTGTTGTGTAGCTATGTGCGTTTCGCAAATACGCAATTATTTATAGTTTATTACTCTTTTTGCATGATATTTATTCCATTTCTATAGTTCATTTTTCGCAAATCTATTTGTTCTTTAGATTTGTTACTCCTTTTTTACTGAAAACAGAGTAACAAAAGGAAAATTACTGTTAGTTTGCGAAAATATATGGGGATATCTATACATAAATAGGCTAAAAAGAGTAACAAATTCATGAAAAAAGCATTATTGCGAAAAATGCTGTTGACCATAAGAAATCTCAGGTTTTAGAGCGAGAAATCCCACGGTCTCATAATAAGATCGTGGGATTTGATGGATTTATATTTAGAATGTTATGTACGAAAAAAGAAATTTTCTTCAGAAATCTACGGTGTTATATCCGCAAAGGGTTCCCCCATGAAGATGTGATGATCCGCTTCCAGTTTAAGCTCTACTCCTTCCTGGAAGATCATAACGATATCGCTTCCACCAAAAAGGAAATATCCCATCGGATCCCCGGCCTTTACGGAAACGCCGGGTTTTACGGTTTCTTCCCAGTTGCAGGAGCTGACCTGAGACATGCCGATTGGAAGGATTGCGACCAGGCCGTATTTTGTATCAAGTATCAGACAGTCTCTGGTTTCTATCGACTGCCATCCGGGGTTCGAATCCCAAAGAATATATTTCTTCTGGGTACTGTCCCAGGAAATAATGCCGCCAACTGCATCAAGCGCATTTATTTTACGCACTTCAAGGACAGTGCCATCCATAGGAAAATGATAGCGGTGATAATCGTTGACATCCAGGAAAGTGTGCGTCAGCGTTCCATTAGCAAACTCATCCTCATATTCGCTATCTTCTCCGATGATATCCTTCACATTATAGAAACGCACGGATTTTAGCTGAACTCCAAGGTCAATCTGCGAATTTTCATCTATTTTCCATATGCCCTGAGGGGTAGAATCTGCAGGGGCAATTACGTCTGCATCAGCAAGAGGACGAACTCCGGGATCTATGAGCTTCCTGGAAAACCACTCGTTAAAGGTCTTCCACTCATTAGTATCCGCGTACCACCCTTTTTTCATATTAAAATCTTCATCAGCTACTACGCGGGCATAATAGTCATCGTTCCAGCTCTCTTCGGTTGAAAGGAATTCTCCCCAGTCTTTGCAGTAAGATTTCACCCATGAAGCCACAGGCTCGTGGTATTCAAGGCAGGGATAATAGTACCCTTTCCCGGCAAGCTCCGGCAGAGGCTGATCCAGCAAGTAATAGAAATAGTCCAGACTCTGGTCTATGCTCGAATAAAGTGAAGGATTTTCAACATCCAGTATATTCCAGGGCATACAGGTTGCTGACCAGTCAAGAAAAGCATAATAATCATCAAGCGAGCGCACCGGGTTTGTCTTTTTATCGGGATTGTTCACCGAAGCAAGCATGATTGATTCTTCCATCAGGCTTTTTAATTCCGGATCCTCATCAAGCATCGTCATAAACTCGATTGTGGTTTTGGCATGGGCAGTCTGGGTATCCGACTTTGGCTGAGCATTGTTGGTACCCAAAGAACACCCTGAAATCATTACAGTTACAATCATTGCAGCCAGCATATAAGCTTTTCTTATTTTCATTATCAATACCTCCTGTAAAAGAATCAGTCGGCTATTACTTAACTTCAGTTTTGGGGTGCGTGATAGTGTTCAAGCGCATATTCAAAGCGCTCGAAGAAGGATATTGTATGCCTCGGCCTCACGTTCAAAGCGATTTACAAATCCCGGTGTGAACTTAAGGATTATATGATTTCTCCATAAGAAAAATACCAATATTACGCTTATTCTATTATTTCAGATAGAAGTAAAAATTATCTTAATTCAAGATAAAAATAATCTTATTATTGAAGATTATCCGAGGCCGGAAAAAATTTTAAAAAAATTTTTTAAAACTTTGCAACATTTTCCCTCCCCCGTCTGTATATAAGGTAAAGGCGCAAATAAAACAGCCAAATATAAAAAATCAAAAATAAAAAATGATAAAGAAAAGAGGAAAAAGGTATGAAAAGAGTGTATTCAAAGGTTATGGGTGTTATTTGTATGGCAGCTACAATTTTCAGTGTAGCAACAAGCAGTGTTAATGTATCTGCAGCAGGATTTTACAATCCTTCCAAGTCACAGGGACAGACAAAAACAACTACTCAAAGCAGAACATCTACAGGAAGCAGTACAACAACCGAGAGAAAGTCAACTTCCGGTAATAAGACTTTACTTACAAAGGAAAAAGAGACTGTATCCAAGAGCTCATATCTCACATCTGAGCAGGAGAAAATTCTTGCCAAGCTTGAAAATGATTATTCAAAGATCAACTGGGGTGTACAGTACTCTCCCAAGGATATGGATGGAATCATCATTTCCGTTTCTTCTTATATGGAAGACACAATGCCTTTTCTTGTGATTGGTATTACAAATATTTACAATGATGATGTGACATTTTCAGCAACAGGCTATGCTAAGGGAAAGAGCGGACAGGAAGTCGCTGATATATCTATCTATGAGACAGCTATAAGACCCGGTAATACAATTATAAAATCGGTATACTGTGACAGCACACCTACCGGAGAGATTCAGTGGGATAACATTGAACTTCCTGAAGTATATGAAACTAGCGCTTATGCTACAGGAGATTGGACTTTCACAACAGATAGTGATGGTTACTACATGGTTGACTACTCTATTAAGTCAGATGACTATATGATGCCCGGATATGTAACAGCTGTTCTTGTTGATTCAAACGGCAATATCCTCGATATGGCATACAATTTTACTACTGATAAGGGTTATACAGTATCAGACAGCATCAAGTTCTACGAGAAGGAATACTCCAGAAGAGTTGCTGATGTAGCTATGTTTACAAATCCTTTGATTGAGGACTAAAAATGAAGTAATTAAGAATTGAACAGGCATTATTTTGGGGTCGTGCACTTAGTGATCAGTGCGCGGCCCCTGTTATTTTTTCTATGCCAATATTTCCTTTAGATAGTCCGAAAGCACTTTTGAAGCAAGGCGGTGGCCTTCCGGATCCGGATGAAGTCTGGCACCAACATGTATATCGCTGCAGTCTGGAAGCCTTAGATATGTAACGTTGTCCCCGGTTTCTTTGTTATAAGTATCTATAATCTGCCGGATTACATCTTCCATGTCATTTCCAAGCATACCGTAAGCCCATATGATTTTTGCACCGGGATTATTTTTCCTGATATCACCTAAAAAGATATTTCCGGTGGTCGTGAATTGCTCGAGAAATTCATCTTCATCCCAGATATCAAGCTTCATTGCACTGCTGTCATTCGTCCCGAGGTTTATTATGACCGCGTCTGTTTCAAAATCAGTAAAATCCCATTTTTCCATGCAGCCAAGCGCTTTGGACTCTTCACAGTTTTGTGCGGCGCAAACATAGGGGTATATCTTTTGCATTGAACATTCGCAGCTGCCCTCCCAGGAAGCAAACAGCCCCCATCCGCTCTGGCTTATTATGTTGTAATCAGCATCCAGAATTTTTGCGGTCATGTATGTATAACTGCTTACATGGTCAAATACAGTGGGCATCCACTCTTCACGCGATAGAGCAAAACTTCCCTCTCCTGATGTAATACTGTCACCTATAAATTCCAGGCTGAATTTCCTTTCCTTCACAGGCACAAATTCTCCATCTGTCTCAAAAGAAGAGATTTTTACAACTGAAGCGCAGCTCTCAGCCATTGACTGTGTACTTCTTACAACTCTGATCGACGCCGCATGAGTGGAGTCAAATCCGTTCATCAGTTGATATCTGTGTTTTCCCTTTAGGAGAGGGAAATGCATGATTCGCTGATCATCTATAAATACATCAATCCAGATTTCCAATACATCATAAACAGCCTCTATATCAGCATACATATGCCCTGCTCTTACATTTAATTCAATTCCGCTTCCTGTCCAGAATAATATAAGCTCATCCGCTACGGATGAACATCTTCCCCATATCTTTTTATGAGGTATATCCGCTACTTTATATTGCATACGTCACTCCTTGCTCTGTCGTTTTTTATTATTCTAAATTTAGATTAAAAATTTTTTTAAATCTTTGCAACATTTTTCCTCCCCCATCTGTATATAAGGTAAAGGCGCAAATAAAACAGCCAAATGAACAAATTAAAAAAATTAAAATAAAAAGGAAAAGAGGAAAAAAGGTATGAAAAGAGTGTATTCAAAGGTTATGGGTGTTATTTGTATGGCAGCTGCAGTATTCAGCGTAACAACAGGCAGTGTTAATGTATCAGCGGCAGGCCTTTACAATCTGACTTCACAGGCAAAGGTACAGCCTGCAGCATCTACAAGTGGTAAGACTTTACTTTCTACAGAAAAGACAACTTTATCCAAGAACTCATATCTCACATCTGAGCAGGAATCAATTATGAACAAACTGGATACCGACTACAATAAGGTTAACTGGGGTGTACAGTACTCACCCAAGGATATGGAAGGAATCGTTATTTCTGTAGCTTCTTATAAGCATAGTGATTCTCCTTATCTTTTAATAGGTATTACAAACATTTATGATGAGGATGTAACCTTCTCAGCAAAAGGCTATGCTAAGGGAAAGAGCGGACAGGAAGTCGCTGATATCTCTTTCTACGAGACAGCTATAAGACCCGGCAATACAATAGTACAGTCAGTATATTGTGACAACACACCTACCGGCGAGATTCACTGGGACAGCATTGAACTTCCGAACGTATATGAAACAAGCACATACTGGGAAGGTGACTGGTACCTCTCAACAGATAGCGACGGATACTACAAAGTGGACTATACTGTTAAGTCAGATGACTACATGATGCCCGGATATGTAACAGCGCTTCTTCTTGACTCAACCGGCAACATCATCGATGCAGGATATGATTACAGCACAGATAAGGGCTACACATTATCAGATCGTATCCAGTTCTACGAGAAGGATTACAACAGAAAAGTTGTTGATGTAGCAATGTTTTCAAATCCTTTAATTCAGGATTGAGAAGGCTGATATCTACATTAGGAGTATCAAATTGGAACAGCAAGTAAAAAAGTGGTTCCATTGGATGAGTTGTGGGGACAAGCACTCTTCTTTTCTTGGATATTTTGTAGAGGGACTGGCATGGACTGTATTTATTGCCGCGCTAACTAAAATATTTATACCCGTAACCGGCTTGAGATTGCGGCTATGGATCTGGAAAATCATTGTAGTAATAATACTTATAGCATTGCTTGCAGGACTGATAATGCTCATTTTCAGCATTAAAAAAAATCTCCTCCGCGTTCTTGCAATCGCCCTGACAGGGATGCTTCTTATCGGTGGAGGGGAAATATTGATGCTTAGTGGAATGCTTTTCTTTACTCAAACAGAGGAAGTGATAACAAGAGATGGTGAAAAATACGTGATGGAGGTGGAACAATTCGACGATACTTATGTCCGTTTCTATCCATACAAGAATCTCTTTTTCAGTGGGCCCATAAGAATAAAGGAAAGCTATGCCGGCGACGCTTCAATCACCTACTATGACAAGCACGGCTTTGTGACTGTTTCTAGGTCATGCATGAGTAATGAATCCTACGAGGAGCTATGGTACTACAAAAATAGGATGGATTATTATTGAGAAGAAAAAGAGTATTGAATAACGAACCTCCGTCAGAAATGACGGAGGTCCGTTATTACTGGTGGGTGAAAGTATTTATTGTAGTAACTCTCATAACAAATACTCCTTTTTCTATGCAGCTGACTGATGATCATTTGTATCCATTAGTTATTTCTTGCGCTTTGTAGGTACCGGGCTTTAATTTCATTTTTAATACAACTTTTCCGTGCTTGCTGTCGTGCGTTAATTGCCCTATATGCACCTGAAAGTGTATATCCTGTACCTTCAGCTACACCTTGCTGTTGCGATAAGATTTACATTATATTCTTTTCCGTCTATTGTAATTTTACTAATACCACTCCCGTTGTTCGTGTTGCTAACAACATAAAGCTTAACATTTTCTGCACCCAAAGGATCTATATATTTAACAGTTACCTTGGGCGGAGTTCCATTATAATATGTGGCATGTACAATCTGAATTCCGCCAGCTTTTACACTTATTCCAATGAAAATGCCTGATTTTATGCTATTTTAAGCCTCTGTTAAGGCGTTTTTAATAAAAGTTTTACTCTCCTGTTTTATAATGTTCACATTAGATATGCTCAAATTATAGATGTTAATGACAGGTGGTGATTTCTATGAAGAAGCGGATAACCTACAAGATTTCAGAAGTACAGGTGGAGTATATACAACAACACACCTTCAACATGCTCTACGACAAGACAATGTATTGGCTGTATTCTGAGAGGATGCCATTCCTCCACCCTTTCCTTGAGAGGAAGAAAAAAGAGAATGTATCACTTGAAGATCTTCTTGAGTACTGCAAAAACCAGCAGATTCAGGTATATCCCATGACCGTGAGGAAGAACAAACTTTTTACGGATATAGCTGCATATCTTGAGATGATCAATATGAAAAGACGTGGCATTTTGATCAAGAGTAATGAAATAGCGGCGCTTATCGTGGAATACACAAAATACTGCCTTGTGAACTATCCGGCTGATACAAGCACGGAGTCTGTCTGATAAGAGACGATTTCACACATTTTACACAAATTGGTCACTTTCTCTTACGATTTTATCTGTATTATATAACCATCAAGAGATTAAAAACTTCTCTTGACTCCCTCATAAGAACACACACTTTTCTTCATTAAAACAAGGCTGGAGCTTACGTGACGAAGCTCCAGCCTTCCCCATTAATCAGGTTTTCCACTATGAATAATACTTATCTTCCTTGATCAAATCTTATTAAAATGAATCTGAACAGCAGGATATACTCCGTAAAGCGGGTCTAATGCAAGACCTCCATTCATCAAAGCTCTACCGGTATATCGCATACCCTGTTCGCTTCTCTCCTCAATTCCGGCTTCTTCGGGGGAACCCTCTACGGATTTCAGCATATGATCAATTTCATAAACTGCATCCGGATCAAGCCCCGGAAGCTTCACAAAAGGAATCTCCGGATTACCTCTTACATCTGTAACTACAAGATTTAAAAGCACTTCTGACTTATCAGCAGCCACAAATTCCCAGGCTGTGAAATAATCTTCCGTAAGCTTGTCCGATAATCTGTAATATCTGCCTCTCTGAATAAGCTCGTAATACTTATTGAAAAGAGCTATCTGGCATCTCATCTCAGCACGCTCTTCCTTGGAAAGCTTTCTCGGATCAAACTCATATCCGAAAGTTCCGGACATGGCAACAATTGCTCTTGTGGTAAGAGGTGTTTTTCTCCCGTTCTGGTGATTAGGAGATGCTGAAACGTGACTTCCCATGGTACTTACCGGATAGCCATAGCTTGTGCCCTTCTGAATCTTCAGACGATTTATGGCCTCACTGTTATCTGAGCACCATATCTGAGGTGAATAGAAAAGAATTCCCGCATCAAATCTTCCACCGCCGCCTGAGCAGCCTTCCATCATAACTTCAGGATAGGCTTTTCTTAGTCTACCGAGTAGATCATAGGTTCCGAGCACAAATCTGTGCGGAACTTCACCCTGCCTGTCAGCAGACATAGCATTTGAGAAGACATTAGCCATTGACCTGTTGAAATCCCACTTGATGTATGAGATGTTGGCAGAATCAAGAATCTTCGACATGCTGTCAAACAGATAATCCACAACCTCTCTTCTTGACATATCAAGAACAAGCTGATTACGTCCCATTACAGGATTTCTGTCGGGATCGCGAAGCGCCCAATCGGGATGATTTCTGAAAAGCTCTGAATCTTCATTCACCATCTCAGGCTCAAACCAAAGCCCAAACTTCATTCCAAGACTGTTCACATGATCGGCAATCTTTGACAGACTACCGGGAAGCTTTTTCTCATTTACAAACCAGTCCCCAAGCCCCCTGTTGTCATCATTTCTTTCGCCAAACCAACCGTCATCCAAAACCAGCATCTCACAGCCAGCATCTGCTGCTGCATCTGCAATCTCGATGATGCTCTTTTCATCAAAATTGAAATATGTGCCTTCCCAGTTATTGATCAGAACAGGTCTCTTAACCTGTCTGAATTCACGCGGGCACACATTCTCACGGATAATGCGATGGTACAAAAAGCTAAGATCATTAAGACCGTTGCCGGTGTATGCCATGATTACTTCAGGAGTATCAAAGCTCTCACCTGATCCAAGTCTCCAGTCAAAATTATTACTTCCGATTCCGCAAACAAGTCGGATGCTACCGGCCTGGTCTACCTCGATTTCCTCTGCATGGTTGCCTGAATAAACAAGCATGAAGCCATAGCATTCTCCGCTATTTTCAGTTGTATCGCGGTCGCAGAGAATCACAAAAGGATTGTTGTGGTGGCTGCTGGCACCTCGCTTGGAAGAAACAACATGTACGTCATGTGTGAGCGGAATCCTCTCAGGCTGTCTCTCCATTGCATGTCTTCCATGGAAGTGAATCATGTCCATTTTCTTATTAAGCATATCAATCCCCATTGATGCTGCCTTAGTCAATCTGTGAACACTTCCGGATGTATTTGTGATCTTTGCGGATCTTGTGATAATATCTTTTTCTTCATAAACTGAGTAAATAAGAGTAACTTCTATTCCCGAAGGCTCGTCAAAAAGGCTTATCTTAAGGGTGCTTACCCTGTCCTCTTCGCCTCTTACATGGGGTAATCCCATAAGAGCCTCTTTTCCCTCTATAATGCTGTGGCTCTTATATCTCAGATCCAAAGTTCTACTGCCGTTTTCCAGAACAACGTCAATTGCACTTATTCTGTAGTCTCCGGCGCCATCCGTGCTGTACTCAAAGGGAAGGGTATCAGGTGAAATACCTCTCTTGTGCCTTCCTTCGTATGAGTTGCCGGAAAAGCCACGGTCTATCTCACGAACAAGATAGCCCATGTCATTGTTTCCAACGGGTGCTCCATAGTAGGTATGAAGCAGCATGTTGTATTCATTTATCTTTATCTGATATTCAGTGTTTTCAGTATTTAAGCAAAACACTTTGTTTTCTTTGTCAAAACTGATTGCCATATCAGAGCTTTCCTCCTGATGTTGCAATTCCTTCTACAAACTGCTTCTGGAAAATGATGTAAATAATTATCATAGGAACAATTGCAAGCACTGCTGATGCCATCATTGCGGGATAATCACTGCCATACTGTCCCTGCATCTTTGCAAGACCTGCACTAAGTGTAGTTGTGCTGGCATTTGTGCAGACGATCATGGGCCACATAAGATCCTTGAACGCAAACAGCGCAGTAAAGATTCCAAGTGAGATCATTGCTGATCTTGTAAGAGGCATCATTATGAAAAGAAATGTCTGTCCAATATTACAGCCATCAATGGCCGCCGCCTCTTCCAAATCCTTTGGCAGACTTTGATATCCCGTCTTCAAAAGGTAAGTTCCAAATGCTGTAACAAGCCCCGGGAAAACCAGTCCTGCTGTAGTATTCATCAGTTTTAGCTTTGAAACCATTAAGTACTGAGGTATTACAAATACCTGAGAAGGAATCATCATCTGGATAAGAACCAGGGAAAACATAAACTTCTTTCCGGGGAACTCGAGTCTTCCAAATGCATATCCTGCCATTGTTGCTGTAAGGCAGGCACAGATTACACGGAAAATAATGAACAAAATTGTGTTCTTGTAAAGAGTTATGAAATTATAACTCTTCCATACTGTTCCGAAGTTTTCAAAATGCCATCCATGCGCAGGTAAAATGTAGAAAGGATCTACGCTGATTGCTTCCTGGTTTGTCTTAAGTGCGGTAAGGATCATCCATACAAAAGGCACAAGCATTATGATTGCAAATATTATCAGCACTGCATATGCGAGAATTTTACCGATAATATACTTTTTTTTCATACTATCCATAACATGCTCCTTCTTTAATTGTAGAATACAATCTTCTTCTCAAGTCTCTGCAGGAAGAAGGTTGCGATCATAATAAATACTACAAGTACTACAACAAGTGTCGCGCCGTAGCCCCTGTTACTGTTTGTAAATGCGTAGGTATAGAACAGGTAAACGATTGATTGTGTCTTATTAAGAGCAAGATTCGTCTTATCCATTACCATGAACATAAGATCAAACACAGTGAGGGCTCCGATAATTCTTGTCTGAACGATAAAGAATGTTGTAGGACTAAGAAGCGGAACTGTTATGTTAAAAAATTGCTTCAAGGGTGATGCTCCGTCAATCTGGGCAGCTTCGTAATAATCTCTCGGTATTTCCTGAAGACCAGCGATAAACAGAACCATGTTATATCCGATTATTGACCAGACACCGATTATTCCTACACTGATCCATGCAATATTAGGATCTGATATCCACGCAACCTTTGTACCAAAAGTGTTGTTGATAAGTCCGAACTGCTGGTTATATAGCCACTTCCATACCATAGCTACTGCAGCAGGTGCGCAGACCATAGGAAGGAAAAACAGTGTGCGGAAAAATCCCTTTCCCGGAAGCTTATTCTGAAGAAGTACTGCAAGTATAAGAGCAATCACAATTCCAAGAGGAACCTCAACGATTGCATATTTTACAGTATTCCACAGGGATTGCCATGTTTCACCTGCCGTAAGAACAGCCTGATAATTTGCAAGACCGACAAATCTATTTCCTTTTCCGAAATCTCCGGTTTTACAAAATGACTGGTATACAGTATTAATTGCCGGATAAAAATTTAATATGATAAGTCCCAGCATGGTAGGTGTAATAAAAGCCCATCCCCAAATAGCCTGCCTTTTCTGAGACGGAGTCATTTTCCCTTTAGCCATGATTATTCTCCTCTGTTATATTACTCTGCTGCTATAGCATCCTCGATAATCTTCTGAGCATTGTCACATGCTGTAGCCATTGCTGCCGGATCATCAGGGCTCTGCCATGCATCAAGGAAAGCGCCTTCCTGCTGAAGAGCATCTTCCCAAACAGTTGTCTTTCTTGTGTAAGGACGGAAGTAAAGATCTCCCTCTTCCTCGGCTCTTACAAATGCTGAAACATCCATTCCCTCAAAAGCGCCGGAGAAATCTTCTGAAATTCCCTTCATACCGCCCATTGTTACACCAAGCTGAGCCTGCTTCTTCTGACCTTCCTCTGAGCAGAAGTAAGAAATGAGGTCGTAGCAAGCCTGAGGATCTTCAACAGCTGCATTTGCTGCCCATCCAAGACCGTTGTAGCAAGAATATCTCTCGCCGGCATCACATGAACCATTGCCGTTAACATCTGCATAAGGAAGCATTGCCCATGCATAATCTGCATGATTTTCTGCTGTGTAGAATGTGTTGATCATCCATGAACCCTGTGTGATCATAGCTGTCTTACCGGAGATGAAAAGTGAATCTGTTCCTGTCTCAGCTACTACAGACTGAGGAGCGCCAACAGAGATAAGCTTTCTGCACATCTCCATACCATTCTTAGCTTCGTCGGAACCGATTGTTGTTCCCTTGTGATCTTCTGTGATAACCTGTGCGCCGTAATCGTAAACAAGGTTGTACCATCCATCCTGGTTGTTGGAAGTGTTCATAGCCATACCATAAACATCGCCGTTTGAACCCTCGGTGATAGCCTTAGCTGCCTCGTACATATCTTCCCATGTCCAGTCATCTGTAGGATATTCTACGTTGTACTGATCAAAGATTGCCTTGTTATAAAGAAGAGCGATTGTGTCATGATCCTTGGGAAGTGCATACTGTTTGCCACTGCTGCTGTAAAGATCCCAAACACCTTCGTAATAGTTGCTCTTATCGATTGAAGAATCATTAGCAATGTAATCTGTAAGGTCAAGAAGAATATCATTCTCCATATACATCTGTGCTGTGTTGGAATGCATCCAGAATACATCGGGCATATCTCCGCCTGAAGCACCGGCTTCAAGAAGTGTCCAATAGTTATCCCAATCGATAACCTCGATGTTAACCTTAACACCGGACTTAGCTGTCCAGTCATCAGCTATCTGCTGGATTCCTGCCTGCTGGTTTGAATCCCAGATGTTGATTGTGATGTGGTCTGTCTTATAATTTCCGGAAGCAGTGCTTTCTGAGGCAGTGCTCTCGGTATTCTCAGTAGTTGCCTGGGTGTTGTCTGCTGAAGATCCGCCACAGCCGATCATTCCTACAGCCATCATAGAACTAAGAACAAGTGCCAATACTTTCTTTTTCATTTTTTCTTATCCTCCATTTGTTTTGCAGATTTATTTCTGCTTTTTTGTTTGCCTGTCTTGCTTAGTTTATCCATTACAAATGTTTCTTTACATGTTATTATGTTGGTAGTATTTGTCATTTTGTGAGGTGGTTATTTTATGAATACAAAAACAGATGGACCCGGATTTGATTTTTGCGCTTTTCTTGACTACGACAAAAGCGATGAAGTAAGGCTTTATGAGATAGGACGTTATGTGGCAAAAACCTGTTATTCATACGGCCCCGTTATACGTCCTCGCGGCATTTTGCATTATGTGACTTCTGGCAAGGGCATGCTTCAGATTATGGGAAAAGAATACTCTATCCATGAGCAACAGATTTTCTTTATTCCGGCAGGTATCAGTGCATACTACATAGCTGACAGCGAGGATCCCTGGACATACTGTTGGGCTCATCTCGGAGGTTCTGCTATGCTTGAGCTTTTTAACGAATGCGAGCTCAATGAGATGCAGCCTGTACGCGATGTTAAACTCCGGGAAGGCGAAACAAAAAGCGCTCTTCAACGTCTGATGGACGATCTTTTTGAAAACTATGAAAGGGAATACTTCAGCATTGCCAAAACCTATGAACTGATGGACTTTCTTCATTCTTCCTATGCCCGCAGCGAGGAAGAAACAAATGAAAGCCTGCAGCTCCAGTACGTCCGCACAGTGATAAAATTCATACAACTTAAGTTTTCAGAACCCATCCATGTAGAAGACATAGCAATGACCTGTGGCTTAAACAGAAGCTATTTATCAAGGCTTTTTCATGAAGCAACAGGCTCTACAATCAAGGATTTCCTGTCAACTTATCGTGTTAACATGGCTAAAAATATGCTGAAAAAAACCGACAACACAATACAATTCGTTGCATTTGCTGTCGGTTACAGTGACATATTTACTTTTTCAAAAGCTTTCAAGAGAATAACCGGTATGTCCCCCAGTGAATACAGAAGTTCTCCTGATATTTAAATGTGTCTAGGCTTTATTTTTTCCCTTGCCATAACGGAACGGTCTTGCCACATTGACATTGAAGAACTCTATAAGCGGCCCCATGAAAAATCAACTACGTAGCCCACAAGGAACAAATTGATAAATGTGGCTATCACAACACCTCCAAGAGTCATAGCAAGGCGTCGCTTCATTTCGTTATCAATCTTACTAAACATATTCGTGTCCTCCAGGTAAGAATGATATCAAAGCGATTTTTTGTAAACAATGTTATTTTGTGAGGTGTTGAAATTCATTGAAGTTCTAGCTATTTAATTGTGAAATCAAACTGTACATAGCTTGATCTGCTTCCGGAAACATAGAATTCTATATACATCACAGTGTTTTGATAGCATGCAAAACCGATGCGTCTTGTCTTTCTGGCCATACCGGTATTTTTAGAGGCAAATAAACCACTGGTTCCGATTCGCTCCGAATATAGATATCCGTCGGGCTCCATCAATTTTTGCAGAACATTGAAATATCCGTTCACATAGTTTTTTCTTTTGTTTCCATGAACTTTATTTACAGTAAAATAATAGTCTTTTTCCTTGGGAGCCATGAATCTTATGAGGCCGTAGGCTCCGGAATTCTTCGGCTTTTTAATCTTGAATCTATAATGTCCCGGTTTTACACGATATGCGATGCTGTCGAGATAAAGCGGATCATCGTTGCTGAAAGTGTGCAAGGTTTTAAGTGTTTTCTTTCTTACTTTAGCTTCTACGGTTATGGGATTAGCCATCGTGGTAGCCAAAATCAAAACAAGTACAAGGGACAAAAATTTGATAACAATAGATTTTTTACTCTTACCCATTTTGCAATCCTCCATAAGAAAACTTCAGTCTTTTACCACCTCTACAGGAAACTAAATCTCCTGAATCATATTTTATGAGTGTTCGAGTGAAAAAACTATTAAATTTTTATAAAAAAGAATTTTTTAGGCCGTTGATACTATAAGCTAATAATGTATGGAGAAAAATATGAAATTAAGGAGTAACCTAATGAAAAAAACCGCAAAGATTTTGTCAGTGTTCATGGTGTTATTGATGATTTCGCTCTGTGCCTGCTCAGCTAAAAAGGCACCGGATAAAGGTCAGGAATATATAGGAATCGTCTCCGCGATGGATAATGAGATAGCGTATCTATTATCAGAGGCAGAAATAGATCACGTTGATACCATCGGTAAGGTTGAGTATCACGTTGGAAAATTGTGCGGGCAGCCTGTTATCATATCCAGAAGTGGAATCGGCAAGGTGCTTGCGGCATCCGGAGCGACTGCCATGTTGAATAATTACAATATTAAGAACGTGATATTTACAGGAATTGCCGGCGGTGTCGGGGATGAAACCAAGGTGCTGGATGAAGTAATTGCTGAGCGCCTTGTACAGCACGATTACGGAATGATTTCGAACGACGGCTTTATCTGGAGCGGAACCGGTTCTATGGGTGAACTTGGTGATGAAGGCTACTACTACTGCGATGAAGAGCTTGTGAAAAGAGCGTACGATGCTGCTGTTTCCGTGGTGGGAAAAGAGCATGTCTTCAAAGGAACAATTGCCACAGGAGACCAATTCGTTGCGTCTGAGGAATATGTAAAAAAGTTAAGCGATGATTTTGGAGCTATCGCCTGTGAAATGGAAGGTGCTTCGGTTGCGGCAGTATGCTATCAGTATGACATACCATTTGTTATTATACGTGCGATGTCCGATAAGGCCGATGGTAATGCCTATGAGAGCATTGAAAATATGGGAGACATCGCCGCAAATAATTCAGGAAAAATTGTTGTTGCCATGTTACTCCAATAAGCCACTGTTATGAAGCCTGTCATAGATGGCTTTTCCAAGCTTTCCGTGGGCATCCTTGTCAATATGTACTCCGTCTGCGGGGCTTGGTGAAACTATCTTGGAAGCATCAAGAAACGCGCAGCCGTACATGTCAGCCAGCTGTTTATACCATTGTGCAAGCTCTGAGGAAACCTTTGCTGCATTTATAAAATCGAAGCAGTCTTCAAGCCAAGAGCCTTTGCCTGTTGTACCTACAAGCGGAGGTGATATCAGAAGAATCTTCATCTTATCGTTCATGCGAAACCTGTTGTGTGCCTGAACTTTTTCAAGGAATATCTGCATCTCTCCTGCTATATCCATGGAACAGTATGAAAATTTCCTCTTAAGATCATTGCTGCCCAGCATGATGATCATCACATCAACAGGGGACTGACTCTCGATACAGGGAATAACGTACTTGAGGCCGTTTTTCTCACCCTCTGCGGGATCGTCGGTAGCAATGGTTCTTCCGTTGTGTCCTTCCTCGATAACCTTGTAGGAATCGCCCAGAAGTGTCTGCAGCACACCGGTCCATCTCATATTTTCATCTATTCTGGTCCTCTTTTCGGGATCATATCCCCATGTAAGAGAATCTCCAAAACATAACACACGTTTTCTTTCCATTTTGTCCTCCAAAAGTTGTACATATTATTGTTTAGCCATTATATAACAAACCGAGCTCTTTCTTACTTCTTACGTTTTTCGCTAATCTCCTCGTTGGAGTCCATACCGATATACAGAATCTCCGGGACAAAACCTAAGGTACTTGCGGCGTACCAGCCGCCATCAAATTTATTGGCATCGTGAGCTCCGCTTTCCACTTTTTGATTATATCAAGGTCTGTGAGCGAGGCCTGGTCATATAGAGTATCCGTGGTTACCTCGCTGCTGTCGGTGCAGGGGGTTCCGTCAGGGTTATATGAATTGGTTTTTCACCAGGCGTTTTCATAGATAAGACGCCCGTTTCGGATTATAATATTTTAAGGCTCATATGCTATCAAGTTAAACCAGTAGAGCGAAACTATGGCTTATAACTGCTGGATTATTTGCTTTGCACATTTGCAGCAGTTGTTTTTAGTGGCAGTATTCTACCGCATATCTTATTTGGTTTATTTACGGCAGTTATTTTTTCCATCTAATGGCTGCCGCATTTTCGATTGTTCCTATTTGTAGCAGAGATGGTATCGTAAAAGCTACTGCCACAATTAGCATATTTCACTTTTTCAGCAGACTATACTACTAAATTTATACTGCTGTTATTCGTACTTTTTTGTATTGCAGCAGGGAATATACAAATAATAGGTTTATTGACGTCTGATCATCTAATATCTGGCCACGCAAAGAATAGCTATTATCTCAAAAGGCATAGCCCCTTACTCCAGTCGCATATCGAAGGCTTTTTTTGACTCTCCGTTGAAGCCTTTATGCTCATAAAACCTATGGGCGTCGGTTCGGGCTTTGGCGCTCTGTAAAATTGCTTTATAACAATGTAGTGATGCTAAATCTGAAGCTGTTAGTTTTCTAAATTCCATGTCTTTTACTCACCCAAAACATACATCTACAGCCCTCGCTGCCCTCTGTCACTAATCTTCCCATTTATAAATTCTATATCTTTTTTCACCCTGAAACTATCAATTGAGTACGCCAGTATCAGCACTACTCCGACATAGACAAATGCCATCCAGAAATTGGTTGGATAGAACCATCCTGCTATAAATCCGAAAAGCATCACTAAGACTGTTATCGCAAAATATTTTACTACATAATACATTGCCATTGATAAAGAAAGATACTCGTCAATCAGGTAATTTACGACTGCGATAATTAAAGCCAGGCCGAACAGCTTGAGGACAAGCCCTATCTCCTCTGTGACTCCTGACCATATTATGGAAATAGCGAATACGGACAAAATCATCAACGCCGCCAATATGCAAGTATCCCTCAGAATTATCTTTATACTCTTCATTTTTGGAAAACCCTCTTTATATCCTTCAAGTACTTTCTGGAAACAATCAGCATCTCATCATTATCAAGCACTGCCTCAAGGTGACTATTCCTGACCTGCCGGATTTCTTTCAAGTGATCCGTGTTCATAATGCAGGTCCTCGATATTCTGACAAGATCGGTATCTGCAGTTATGGATAGCATCTCCGGCATGGAGGAGTCAAGGCGATACACGTCTTTTGCAGTATAAAGGAACAGTTTTCGCTCTACGTTCTCAATGTAATAGACATCTGACAGACTTATTTTCACCCGGCGTCCATCTATGCTTGCAGAAAAGCTTGTATCCATGCTGCTTATCCTGCGAACCAGAGATGTGACGAAATCAGTGTGTTCCGGGTATTCAATTGTTACCGTAAGCGGTTTATCCTTTACCTGTCTTGTTATGATCTGCATACCTTTTCCCTGTCAGCAATTTTATAGTGGTACAAACGATATCTCCGGCGACAGTAAGGATACCTCCCGCCAGGCTCCGGGGTGCCCATGTAAACACAATTTCTTTCATTCCGGCACCGAAAATTATTGGAAACAATATTAGAACTAATGCAAGAAGAACTATTAGTATCGTATCACATCCAAGGAGAAGTGATTGCCTTTTTGTGATGAAAATAGCCCCAAAAAGAAAAATGCCAACAGCTGTCACGGCTGAAAAGACAATATCAAAAGTCGTCCAGATGTCTTTGGTCAGTGGCCCCGGATTTTTGCCTGATAAAATATCAAAAATACTGTTGCACAGACTGTCTGTAGTGGCCGCTACATTCAGGTTGGAAAGAACACATACACCTATTTGGTTCTTATCTTCAAACACAATTCTTGAAGAATAATTCGGGGTACCGCCTGAATGACCTGTCACACCGTCAGCGAAAAGTTCCCAGCCGGAATAATAATCCCCTTCCGACTTGAGCTGTTCTTTGATTTTTGAAAAAGATTCCTTAAAATCTTCCGGGATTTCGCTGTTTCCTAAGCAAATTTCAATCCATCTGCCCATGTCCTCAGTGTTTGAATAGAAATATCCTGCAGGTATGCTTGCTTCCTTTACAGCCATGTGAAAATCGAACGCATGACGGTATCCGAGCCTTGTTCCTTCGACAATTCTGCCGCTATAAGGCATTCCGACATATGTATTTTTCAGACCAAGCGGCAAAAGGATATTTTGTTCCATGTAGTCAGTATAGGGCATTCCGGATACATTTTCTATGACGAGTCCCAGAAGATTGTAATTCACATTGGAGTATGCATACCCGGCTCCGGGCATGCTGTTTAACTCACTCCCCGAGATTCTGTCAGCCCACTCTGCAAGGGTCTCCGTCGCCGCAGCACTCGGGTATTCTTTTTCATTATTTGTAAAACCGCTCTTCTGCTCAAGCAGATTCCTTACCGTAATATCAGCTTTCCTGGAATCAAAGAAAGCCTCAAATCCCGGGATATAGTCAGAAATTACGCCATTTTCATCAATGACGCGTTCTGTTATCAGCCTCTGAATAGCAAGCCCGGTAAAGGCTTTTGTCATGGAACCTATCTGGTAGAGCCCTTCGCTATCGCCATAATATGAGACATCGCCGTGGTTGTAAACTACAACGCTTACGTGATTGCATTTTGTCTCCTGCTGATATTGCTTTATAAGATCCTCTATGTCATTGGGATTTGCAGTCTGTGAGATGCTTCGTAAGAAAACGACCGTTATTAAAAAGATAGCCAATATGGCTGTGATTCTTCGTGTGCTCATATGCAGCGTTCCTCCATAATTAAATCATAGAGGAGCGCTGAGCACTTTACCATATATCACTACAGATAGTGCAAATATAGCTACACTTGTTTCATGCATAGTTTCAGGATTTCAAAATCAAAATGCCCTTTTCTCCAAGAATTCCGCTGCATTCATCGGTATTATTCCACTTACGGCTATATACAACCTCAGTATTATCACCGAAATTTATGACGGCATCTGACTCTCCGCAGTTTAAGTATACCTGAAGGCTCTCATTATCACCGATTTTCAGATATGATATTACCCTTTCGTCAGCAACATCATTAGGAAAATGGAAATTCCTGCTCTTACAGGATTGCAGAGATTTTCTCATGTTTATAAGCGTTTTCATCTCTGAGAGCTCGGCATCCTTTTTCCCTGAGTCTATCTCATCCCAGGGCATGCATCTGCGACAGTCGGGATCATAGGATCCATCCATGATTACTTCTGTTCCGTAATAGATGCATGGGCTTCCGGGCATTGTGAAAAGTACCGCAAGCTGCTGATAGAAAATGTCCACATTTTTCTCTGCCTTCTCAAAGAGTCTGTTGGTGTCATGCGAATCCAGAAGATTGAAAAGGACGTCATTTACCTGGGAATAATACATAGTAAAGCATCTGTTTATGTCATATTCAAAGGTCTCACGGCCTCTGTTTTTATAAACCCAGAAATCAGCTATCGCTGTGGAAAGCGGATAATTCATCACCGAGTCGTACTCATCTCCCTGGAGCCATGACATGGAATCGTGCCATATTTCACCGAGCAGATAAAAATCGTCCTTCATACGCTTTGTCATATAGCGAACTGCTTTGAGGAAGGAATGTGATATCTCATTGCCCACATCGAACCGCAGCCCGTCAATATCAAACTCATCAATCCAGAATCTGATGATATCCAGCAGATAATCCTGAACCTCAGGATTATTGGTGTTGAGCTTTGGCATGTATTCTGCGAAAGCAAAGGAAAAATACCTTCCGTCTCTGGTGTCGCGTCCCTGCTCCACAGGCCATTTATTTACCATGTACCAGTCCGCATACTTTGACTGCTGTCCGTTTTCCAGGACGTCAAGCCACATGGGATGGTCACTTCCGGTATGATTAAATACCGCATCAAGCATGACTCTGATACCCGCGTCGTGAGCCTCCTTCACCAGGTTCTTTAAGTCTTCGTTGGTTCCGAAATGCGGATCAACCTTCTTATAATCACGGGTGTTATATTTATGATTGCTGTGCGCCTCAAATATAGGATTAAGATATAGTCCGGTAATTCCAAGCTCCTTGAGGTAGGGAATTTTATCGCGTATGCCCCTGATGTCGCCGCCGTAGTAGTCGTGCATCCCGACCTCGCCGGTCTGCCATTCCATCACATTCTCAGGGTCTATGCTCTTATCGCCGTTGCAGAATCTCTCGGGGAAAATCTGATACCACACGGTATCGTTTACCCATGCGGGAGTCTTGCAGACATCTGCAGGATTCATCCAGGGCATGATGAAATACGAAAGAATCTTGCCCTCCTGATTCATCTCCTCCTCGCTGTAGAAACCATCCTCGAAGAAATATACACATTCATCACCCGAGTGAAGCTCAAAATAGTACTTACATCTCTTGTGCTCGGGGCAAAGCGTTGTCGTCCACCAGATGTGGTCCTTCAATCTTTTCTTGAAAAATATTTCTTCCTTCTTGCCGTTCCAGCGCTCTTTTCCGCCCATTATTCCCGCATCGTACGGATCTCCGTGGTATATGAAAATCTTATCAACATCGTAGCCTGTTTTTATGTTGATAATCAGCTGGTTTTCATCAAGGCTATAGCAGTATTGTTCGGACATTCTGTGATATATTGCACCTAAATTCATATTCGCTCCTCTTGTTATGGAAAACGTTTTCCGTTGCAATAAAAACTATACCCTATACGGCCAAATAAATCAATGCCTTATTTTGTAACTTATTTTCAGCATAAAATCTGTGAGACAGGCACCGATTCCGTTTCTGAATTCCTGTAGAATTAAAAGAATACTGATATCCATAGCTAATCCTCCGGACAATATTTCGGCTGCTTTTTATTTTTTCTTGATCGGAATCCACAGTTCGCAGAATATATCCGGCCTGGTCCCATCAAAGTAAAGCTCGTAGTCAGTCTCTTCGGAAGCCTCGTAGCCCATCTGCGGCA
This sequence comes from Butyrivibrio sp. AD3002, assembly GCF_000420905.1. Lineage (NCBI taxonomy): Bacteria > Bacillati > Bacillota > Clostridia > Lachnospirales > Lachnospiraceae > Butyrivibrio > Butyrivibrio sp. AD3002. The sequence goes on from NZ_ATVV01000019.1 coordinate 63,953, forward strand.
GAAACTCCTTATAGAACTTCACCCAGGTCTTGGCGATGCAGTCGCCATCTTCACCCACACATTCAAATACTACATAGGTCCCGGGATTGACATCCCAGATGTGGAAGCCTTTTTTCTCCAGATCTGCCTGATTGAACTGTGCAGTATCCTCGTCGATGATGATGCCGATACCGTACTCAAAGGTGTCCTTTCCTTCTGTAGTCGGACTGCAAAGACCGTAGAGATCGCGCTTTCCATCCTCTCTCAGCATCCAGATCGGCGACAGCATATTCTTGCTGTTGCATTCTCCCCAGAAATCCGCCACTTCGTGGTTGGCCTCGTCGTTAATAATTCCGTTACTGAACTCCCTTACCAGTGCGATAAACTTCTTCTCTTTTGTTTGAACGATACGATAATCCATACTCTTACCACCTTTCACAGATAATGTAATTGTAAGCGGATTAAAAAGCGTCAGTTTGCCGGCTTCTTCTCTGGCTGTTTTCGGCGCGACACCGTGAAACCTTGTGAAAGCCTTAGTAAAGCTTTCCGGTGTTTCGTAGCCATACTTCATTGCCAGATCAGTGATCTTCGCATCGGTCTCTACAAGCTCTTTCCCCGCCAGAGACAATCGGCGGTTACGGATATATGCGTTGGCCGTTAAGCCTGTCACGAAACTGAAAGCCCTGTGAAACTCGTAGCTCGACGTGTGCACCTGCTTCGCTACGTCTTCATAGTTGATCTCCTCGAGAAGATGCTCCTCCATATACGTGATAGCTTTTTGTAATGCTTCGATCCATTCCATGCTTTCTTCCTCCTGCTCACAAGTATATTATGGATGAGTATTGAAAATCGTACATTTCCTCGTTTGCGAAGATTTGTCAGGTCACTTCTTCCTGCCTATTCCATTGTCCGTACTCTTTCTTTTCCCTTTTCATCCAAACCAGCAGGGTGACTGTATTTTTTCTCATATACCCCCTCCGAATTTCATACCTCTTAGTCGGGTCTGCCGCAATAAATCTTTATAGCCCGGAAAATAAACTCGGCAGTCCCCTTACCACCCATTTTTTCTATGTTTTCTGTAAGTTCTCCGCCGCCTACATAACCGGTTCCGAGACCATATAATATATCATTAGTGCAGGTATACATATTTTCTGTAATGAAATCCTGTACTCTCTTAACCTGGCTCTGGACCTCTTTAGACGCAGGATCCATCTCCTTCATGGTTCCGAATTCCTCAAAAAGCTTGGTAAAGTCAGCCATAAGGCCACTTTCATATTCTTTTGTCCAGTTCTTGCTCTTTTCTGCATATTCCTTATATGCCGGAGTCTTCCCCCACTGTTCCTTTGCTTTTCTTGCGTATTCGTCAAGCTTACTACTGTCAAATGCTGTAAAATCCAATTTTCTCACTCCTCTCACTTTAAGGTACTTACAGAGGTTAAGCAGATTTTCAATATGCTCCTTCTTAAGCTCCAGGAGCTCGATCTGCTGCTCCAATGCCTTTGTTTTGTCAAAATCAGATCTGTTTATTATGTCTTTTATATCCTTAAGCGGAAACTCCAGCTCCTTGAACAGTAAAATCTGCTGCAATTTTTCCAGAGCTGCATCGTCATACAGTCTGTAGCCCGACTCCGTATATTCTGCCGGTTTTAAGAGTCCTATCTGATCGTAATACTGCAAGGTGCGTATACTCACTCCTGTCAGTTTACTTACTTCATTTACTGTCTTCATAGCGTTCATCTCCTTCACGTGTAACTATAGCTTAAACTATAACGTAACGTCAGAGTCAACACCTTTTTTAGATTTTTGTCAAAACCATGCATTCTGTTGAATCGGTAAATCCTATTTTTTCATAGAGAGGCCGTCCTAATTCGGTTGCATCAAGACTTATTTCGGTAGCACCCCTTTCCCATGTTTTCTCGATCAGTAGCTCAACCATCTTTTGAGCAATACCCTGCCTACGATATTCGTTTCTTGTGTATACATTCATAAGGTGCGCCCGTTTTCCAGTTAGATGATAAAATGTTGGCATTATCCTGATAAAGCTCATGGATGCACAGCCAATAACAATGTCTCCATCTAGTGCAAGAACAGTAATATGATCGCCATTCAAAAAGTAATCACGACTTTCATTTATCATTTCATCAGAAAACTCGTAATCTTCTGACAGATTATTCACTACCTTAAGCATTTCAAGGCGACTGCTCATCATGCTCTCAATATCATTTTTTGTTGCAACTCTTATATCAATCATTTTTCATCCGCCTCCCATACATTTTTCATTTAACAGATCCTCCTAATTATCAGAACTTTGCCATTTTTATCAAATAAAGGATAAGTAGATGTCCCGGATAAAAGGTATAGAATAGCCATTTAAGCCCTTTCCCTCTTTTTCCGTTATAAAGAAGCAGAGGTATAATACTGAGTCCGGTGGTACAGTAGTATCCCATAGTCCTTGTGAGTGCAAGAAATGCCACGCCCACACCGGTTCTGAGAAAATGCTTTGAATTCTTGAATACATAGAACAAAAAGACAGAGATTATAGCAAAAACTGTATAATCTGCTTTGACTAATAGTGCAATAAAGGCTATTGCAATAATAACAAGTGTTCCGCAAATACTTTTTACTACATTATACTTTCCGGTATCTTCTTTAACTTCTCCACGGATTATGTCAAAGAGTTTCAGCGCAAGCACTGACAAAAAGAACGTCAGCATGATGTTTTGGTGACCCAGCCCTATTTTTCCGTCAAAGGCAAGATCAAACGGGATTTCACTTATCAAAGCAAAAATGCCGAGTCTCAGGATATATTTCTTCTTATCTCTTGTATGAATGTAGCCTTCCGCAATGCAAAATGCAAAAAGCGGCATTGCAAGACGTCCAATCATCCTTGGCCACATCACGCCCGGTAAAAACATGTCCCCTACATGATCAAAGACCATGCTGATCATCGCTATGATCTTAAGCATTGTTCCGTCAAGGACTCTCAATCCCTTACCTTTTTCCATAAAAATCTCCCCGTATTTTTCACACATTAGTCGATTGACTGACATTTAAACAGCTTTTTCCTCGTCCATTCCACTAAGATAGGCCGCGATAGGCTCTATATACCTGATATCCGATATGTCATAGGATGTAGCCATCCTGTCAAACATTATCTTTTTATCTTCAGGCAGGTCCTTTTTATTCCTAAGAGAAGATACAAACATCTTCATTGTAATTCTGGTCGGAGCCTTCATCTTTTCGTAGTTCATGCCGCCCTGGCAGTAGAATACCTTGATATACTCTCTCTGTTCGTCTGTGAGCGCATTCTGAAGAAGCAAATCCACCATATGATCGCCATTAGGTGTTCCACCTACGCAAAACATAGCAAGGGACTTATTTTTCCAATTTACTGCCTTCTCCAGGAACCACTTGGACTTCACAATCTTCTCTGCCATAGCCCATCCGCCGTAGCAGATTGCATCATAGTTATCAAAATAATCTCCACTCTTTTTCTGCGCGTCCTTAAGATCTAGAAGATCCGCGCCTACTCTGTCTGCAAGCCACTCGGCGTACCTTTTTGTAAATCCCGTCTGCGATGTGTAAATAACAAGTGTTTTCATATTTCTCCTCCTCATTTCATTTGAAATTGTATCTTTCTAAGAAAATATCTATATGCTTTTCAATAGTTTGAAGAGCTTCCTTCTTTTTTCTGGGCTCCCTATCAATCAATTGGACCATAATCGTGATGGGCGATACGAATTCAAGGGCAATTATGGCAGCATCTCCTTTCACCATCTGCCCGCGCTCCATCATTTTTTGGAAAATTGATGTATAAATATCCTGAAGATATGTGAGTTGATGCATGGTAGTCTGCTTTGCAAGGGTAGAATTTCTATATTGCTCCATCGTAATGAGCTTTCGCATCTTTTTGGCGGTGTCATTTTTCAGGGTAAAATGCAGCGTTTTCAGAACGTATGCCTTGAGTTCCGCTCCGGAATTGATCATATCCGCCAGATTACTGCTTATCCCCATACCTTCCTTATATTCATCTTCCGCAGTGTTTATCACGGCTTTCAGAAGATCCTCTTTATTCTTGAAATATTTATATATTGTCGGCCCCTTTATACCGATGGATTCTGCTATTTCATCTACGCTTGTTCCATCATATCCTTTCACAGAAAACAGATCTCTTGCTGCTTTTATTAAAGGCTCTTTAGCGTTTGTTCTTGGCATATAGTCTCACTTTCCCCGCTGTTTATCGACTTCTTCACGGATTGTTTTTCTAACTATCGTTACCAATTATATTCTAACGTTCGTTAACTGTCAATTAATCGTTTTATTAAAAACGCAAAAAAATACGCAGCCCTGTAAAAGGACTGCGAAAAAATCAAGATGTAGACGGTATTAGCGAACGTTGTTATTCTTCTGCGATTATGCCATATAATTCAGGTCGCCTGTGTTTGTGCCCCCACACTTCACGATGGCGATAATCCCGCAGCATATCTAAATCAAGCTCAGCAACGTACACGCCCTCTTCCTCAGGAGCTTCGAACACGCAGGTATCCCGTGAGCCGGAAAGCTCCGGAAGATATGCAACGCCGTCAAACAAGGTGGAATGGCCGTTGCAATCGGGGTGAGGAGCCGGATAATTACAAGTGGCGATGGCCATATCAAGCTCTGCCGCGAGCTCCGAAAACCGGTTCACAAACAAGCTATCATAGGAAATGGCGCATTCCCGGATACTGTCTGCATCATGGGGAAAATTGTATCCGCAGCTCCACATTTCGGGAAAAATTGCAATGTCTGCACCTTTTTCCTTCGCTTGTCGGCATGCTGCGATTCCTTTTTCCAGGTTTTCTTTGGGGGCTTCCTTCAGGAAGGAGCTGCAAAAACGCGATTGAAAGGTTCATAGTTTTCTCCTTATGGTTTTCACTAGATTATCGTTTGTGATCAAAAAGCCATTCCTGGTATGCGTCATCCTCCATAACGGCAAGTTCCACATGATGGTAGCTATAGGTCGAATCGTTCGATGCTTCTGCGCCTGCGGCGTTCATCTCATCGTCGGTATATTCCGTAAAATGGACATCCGTGGCACCAAGATCGGTAAGCTTCTTATAGGCATTTCTGCTCTCCGTAATGGGTATTGTGCCATCATGTTCTGCCTGTGCAAACCATATTGGGACATCCTTCATTTTTTCCAGGTTCGTGGAAGCGGCGGGACCATAGTTAAGTGCCGGGCATAATGCAATAGCACCTGCTACGTAATCCGGATATTTCTCACAGAACTCGATCGTAGAAAGGCCGCCAAAAGAATTGCCCATCACGTATATCCTTGACGGATCAACTTTTCCCTCGGATACCATCGTATCAACGAGGGCTTTTACTTTATCTAAAGCTGCGCCTCTTGTTGTAGCCTCATAATAGCGTTCATCCTTTATCACCGGGGCGAGGACGTAGCAGGGACGTACCTTCTGGTTTTCCGGCTCAGCCCATTCCACCGCTGTTCTATATGTCAGCAGGTTATCGGTATCTCCGAACCCATGGAAAACAATGACAATCGGCATATTTTCAGTAGTTTCCGGAGTAAACAGATGATATTCAAAATTGGCATCATCTTCCATATTTGCGGTTGTAAAACTGTCTGCGACAGGAGTAACCACGTTCTGCACGTCCTCGTAGGTAAATGAGAGATTCGGATCAGAGTTGCAGGTAACAGTAAAATCCTTTACATAGAAGAATTTCTCCGGAAAATCTTTCGGAATAAGCGTTATAGTGCGGTCCACTACTTCTGCATTTTCAAAATCACATTCGAATTCATGCAGCGATGTATCCTGCCATTTATCAGCATGGCCCTCCATATGGAAATCCGCAGCATTTAAAGATGCGGTGGCCGATTCGGACATTGTGATAACAAATTTTTCTGGATATTGTCCTGTTTTCCTTACAGATGTAACGATTTCTACATGTGTTATATCCATATTTGACTTCGCCCCTTCCTGCCCGCTATTGGACCGACTATTACCCATAACCATTCCCAATATATAGGGAATAAGCCACACAACCCACACAAACAGGCTGAGACGGTGAAATGTATGCATGCTCTTTTCATCTTTCTTAACAAGAACAACCGTAGCCCATATTGCATGGATCAGCATAAGAACAATTGCGATAGCGCCTGTTATTCCATGAAGGCTGACAGCTGCTGCATCTGCAGTTGATGTGAGCTTAGTCATAAGATGCGTTCCTATTCCGTCGCATAACAAGCCTGCCCAGAAAAAGAATAAATGAATCGGTTTTAATTTCTTGCCGATTCTCTCCGACCACACTCCGACAGTGTATAGAACCAGTGCAAGTGTGATGAATATTATCGCTTTTATCAGCGTTTGTGACATAATTAGTTCCTCCGGTAGATTTGTAAATGAGAAGGCTTTTTAGGCATTTTGGTATCCATTTAGGTCACTTTTTCGTGCCTTACTATGACTATTTGTAAATGAGAACCGGTTTTTAAAAAATTGGTACCCGTGTTTTGAGAAATCATGGGTACCAAATCGTCAGTTTGGCATTCTCATTTACTTTTGCTCTTCAAATACCGATAAAACAAGACAAAAAAGGGTACCAAAGTCCTGAAAATATGCATTTATTTACTCGCTTTTGTCATTACTGAATATTATATCAGAAGCATGCTCATCTCTGTTAATTGTTTCCAAAATGTTGATGAGACAACATTTTGGAATGTTTATAAAAAAACCGCCGGATTCTCTGTTGCGAAAATCTGGCGGTTTTGAATTCTGTTGTTTTTTACGTCCATTATGGCTATTTGGATACCCCATTTAGCTGTTGTTTTTAGTCCGTGTTCAGTATTCTCAAGCCATGCTTCCTACATATCTTGATCTGCCAAATCCAAGGATTACCCTGCCAAGTCCTGCAGTAAACATCAGAACCAGACCCATGAAGAAGCCTTTTCCGAAAGCTTTAGCAAGCTTGAAGCAGAATATTGTCTGGATGAGGAATGATAATAGTGTAAGTCCTCCAATGACCACAGGATTTACACCTGTGGCACTCATTACTGCTACAACTACGCCAAGGCTTAGTGATACTATTCCAATCCATCCTTCCCAACAAAGCTTGTACTGAAGATATATGTTGTAAACCGGAATAATGCTGTACCATCCCGGAAGTCCTGCCTTTTTAAATATTCTCCAGTTGGCGATTATAATAAGCAGTGTGAAAAATCCAATTCCAACGATTCCTAAAATTGCTACCATGCTCTCTGTCATAACCATTACCTCCTATGTCAGGATGCTTAACATCGTTTATTTGTTGTTTCTGAGGTAATGATATCAGTTCATATATCACATTTTTATCACACGGACTGCTTCCATTCCGCCATTCCCTGCAAATCTTTTCACAAAGAATCCAAACACATTGCGGACAAGCGGACCGGCAAAGAATATCTGCCAGCAAAGTGCCATGGGGAAGTTCATAGCTGTGGTCTGGAGCCATACTGCAACGAATTCAGTGCCTGCGTCCTTGAAAAGGATTGTAGCGACGAAACTCATTAGCGGGCACATCAGACATACTGACATAGCTGAGATGGCAAGGATTATCATGATCATCGGATCTTTACCAGGAGTAACGAATCTAAATGCAAGCTTTTGGGCGAGTTTTCCGACGAAAAGAAGTTCTACTACTACTGCTATGGGCCACATGATCAGCATCTCTTTAAAAGCTGCAAGGAATATGAAATTCTGCATGCCGCCCACATTAAGGGAAATATTGTAGCAGATCATTGCATAGACCATGACAAATGCCATGAATAAAGTGAAAATAACATCCTGAAATTTGTTTTGCGGTAACATACCTGGGGGTTCTCCTTTCATTAAAACCAGGGGAAGACCTCGGGCGTGTTGTTCGTTTGCACCTTGCGGTGTTTCGTTTCCAATGTTACCAGCTCTACATCTTCTATAATTTTGTTCGACAAGCAGTGATTATAGCAGAAAAAATATTTTCATGTAATACTTTTTTTCAGCAGCTTCTTATAGGTTTTCTTTGTAGAAAGCTTCTTTTCCGATTGAAGTAACGTTGCTTCCGATAGTCACGGATTTGGTTTTTTTGTTACCTTTCATGAATCTTGGCGCAATATCGCTGACATTCATGGTAACGCCGTCAGCAACAACTGTATCCGGGATGATAACACTCTTTCTCGCAGAAGTAAGTCCTATTGCACTTACGTTACCGGATTCATCCAATACGCGGTCATACATATTGAACAGGCCGCACGAGGGTATTTTCTCATTACATATTATTATCCCTGAGGATGAACTGCTTACTATAAAGGATTGGAAAATTGATTACAATCCCCAGGGAATTTAAAAAGGTCGAGATTTCAAAGAACGGGCTGATAGTGACCACTCCGGAATTATTTCTTCATGGCATATGAACCTGGTCCGTCCGGGTTAAATACCTGCACCTCTTCGCTGCCAAACAGCGCTTTTTCATCAAGGTCGAACGTATTGACCGTATTCTCTGCTTTTTCCGCGGCTGCTTTTACGGCTTCGCTCTGCTCCTGCTGTTCTTTTAGCTGCTTCAAATAATCACTGTCGTATTCTAGTACTTTTGCAAGATAGATGACGCCGGCAAGCTTTAGAACGTTACCGCTCTCATAAGCTATTTTTGCATTCTCTTCTATTTTCTTAGTGGTTTCACTGCGCGGATATTTCTTTAAAACATCCACAGCCATAGGAAAATACGCCTCATCAACATCACAAAGGCAGTCAAACAGGAAGTCGATGCCCTCTGTGTTCTTAGGATTTCCAAGGACTCTCAGAAGTTCAACACCGTTACATACGCAATATTCGTTCTTATATTCCTTGAAATCAAGGTATCGTGAAAGCGGAACATCTTTGCGGTGGATGGCCTCAGCTGTTCGGTTTATTTCCTTGTCGGAAAAAACTCTCTTAAAAATGGCTGTGTTAACTTTACCATCTTCGGAAACAGGTTTAAGACGCTGGTTCTTATTGTTGTTCTGCCAATAGTTATGACTACTGCTGACGATGGCCTTTTCCCATAAATAGCGAACTCTCCCCCAATCCGCTTTGGACAGCTTTGATCTGGGAGTTTTTAGCGCATTGTTAAACTCCAATCCTGCTTTGGGAGGAACTGATTTGTAGTACTCTCCCCTATCTTTAAAATACGCCTCTATATCAGCGCTAATGAATGGAAGTCTTGCTTTTTTCGGAAGCTTAACTATCATTCCGTCGATTGTATATAGCTCGTTTTGTTTCTTGTTGTATCCACACAGAAGGTCTGTGGGAAAATAGCCGCCAAGAATGCATACCCACTTATCACTTTTGCTTACCTTTATATAGCGGGATTTAAGGCCGCTTTTTTTCACATATTTGCTGAAGGTCTCTCTTTCAATCAGGTCTTCCGATTGGGCCTCTCCGAGCATTTTTGAAAAATGAGGGATTCTGCTGTATTCGGATATTATATGAGGATCTTTTGTTGATGTGGACGTCAGTTTGTCTAATTGGCGGGAATCACGATAGAGGCTAATTAGCAAAGGCGTCAGGAATATACTTGTTGCAATAACTATGCCGGTGTATATTACTGCATCTTCTGACGGAAATAGGGCATCCAGTTTAATGATGATACAGCCTGTAATAAAAATGGCCGCTACCAAATAGCCGGTAGCAAAAACACCATAGGCCAGTATAGCAAGCATCTTTTCAAACCAATTTCCATATTCAATTCGCTCATCTAAAAACCTAAACATTGTATTTCTACTTTCATAAAACAAATCTTACAGAGAAAAAGTATAACCTATCGACACCCTTTTTTGAACGACGAAAACACAAATTGTTCACTTTGTATTAAGTCTCGTTTTAGGTTGGGGTGATATTCTACGCTTGTCAAGAAACACAAAACACCGTTTTGAAACAAGGAGAAAAACAATGAAAAGAATCGAAGTAAAGAAGCTTATTCCTTACGTATCTATAGCACTTATATGTATGACATTATCCGCTTGCGGACAGAACGCGGCGACTGCCGGCACAGCTGCGGAAGATATTGCTATTGAAGCGACAGAACAGTTGCAGACTGAAGAAACCGAAACAATAGATGAGAACACATCTGATATACCTGAGAGTGATGCTCCGGAAAAAGCTGAAGGTGAAGTGCCCGAAAAGCCTGAAGGAGAAGCACCTGAAGGAGAAGCTCCCGGCGAGCCACCCAGTGGTGAGAAGCCCGATGGAGAAGCTCCCGGCGAGCCCCCGAGTGGCGAAAAACCCGATGGAGCGCCCGGAGGCGGATTTGGAGGCGGCGGAATGAGCAGTGCTGACATAGATTACTCAGGAGCTACCACCATCTCAAGCAGTGACTCGCTAGATGGTCAAACCTATGAAAGTACGACCGCTGACGAAAGCGCTCTTTTAATTGAGACCTCCGATGATGTGACCATCTCGGATGCAACTGTTAGTAAGACCGGTGATTCTGACGGTGGAGACAACTGCAATTTCTATGGACTTAACGCAGCTGTTCTGGTAAAAGACGGATCTACTACAACAATAACAGGTGCTACTATAACATCTGATGCAGATGGTGCAAACGGCGTATTTTCATATGGTGGAAATGGTGGCCAGAACGGCGCTGAAGGCGACGGAACAACTGTTATCATCTCGGATTCAACAATTACAACTACAGGAAATGGCTCAGGAGGTATCATGACAACAGGTGGCGGAGTTACAAAGGCTTCAAACCTCACAGTTGAAACCAGCGGACAGTCATCAGCTGCAATCCGCACTGACCGCGGCGGTGGAACAGTTACTGTTGATGGCGGAACCTATACAACTAACGGTCTCGGTTCACCCTCAATCTACTCAACAGCCGACATTACTGTTTCCAACGCAACACTTGTTTCCAATCTGTCAGAGGCGGTATGTATTGAGGGAATGAACTCTATCACCCTCGAAAACTGCGATATGACAGCAAATAACACACAGACTAACAGCAATGCCACATTTTATGACTCAATCATGATTTATCAGTCTATGTCAGGTGATGCAGACAGCGGAACTTCAACTTTTGATATGACAGGCGGCAGCCTTACAAGTGAAAATGGTCACGTTTTCCATGTGACAAACACTAACGCTGTGATCAACTTAAACAATGTAAAGATAACCAATAAGGATTCCGAAAACATCCTGCTCTCTGTCTGCGATGACGGATGGAGCGGAGCTGGCAATGTTGCGATTTTAAATGCAGAAAATCAGACCCTTGAAGGAACGATCCTCGTAGGTGACAATTCCACTCTCACACTCAATCTTACAGAGGGCTCAGAATTTACAGGTACTATCAGCGGAGAAATTACAAACTGTAAGGGCGACACTGTTTCAACAGAAGTAGGTGAGGTCAGTGTAACCCTTGATGATAGCAGCACCTGGACTCTCACAGCAGATACATACATCACTTCCTTTGACGGAGATGTTTCCAACATAGTAAGCAATGGCTACACATTGTATGTAAACGGAACAGCGGTTAACTAAAGGAAACTGACAACAGCTCAGCCTATTATAAGGGCTGGGCTGTTTTTATTGAAACCGGCTTTGTTGATATGCTACTATGAATGTTGATTCACCAAAAACAAGACGAGGTGCGGAAAAATCATGAAAACCGGGATTGTGATGGAGGGCGGGGCTCTCAGAGGGCTCTTTACATGCGGTGTTATAGATGTTCTTTTGGAAAATGGAATAAACTTTGACGGAGGTATCGGAGTATCCGCCGGTGCCACTTTTGGCTGCAATATAAAGTCCAAACAGATAGGCAGACCTTTACGATACAACAAGAAATATGCGGCAGATAAGCGCTATAAGAGCATTTCGTCCTGGATAAAAACCGGAGATCTTTTCGGAGTCGATTTTTGCTACAATGAACTGCCCTTTAAGCTGGATCTGTGGGATGATAAGACCTTCACGGAAAATCCGATGGAATTCTATGTGGTTGCAACAGACGTAGAAACCGGTGAGGCCGCATATCACAAGTGTTATGACGGACTTACCGAAGATATCAGATGGATCCAGGCCTCTGCTTCTATGCCTCTCGCTTCGAGAATTGTAGAGATAGATGGTAAAAAGTATCTCGATGGAGGAACTGCCGACTCCATCCCGCTTAAGTTCATGGAAGATCAGGGTTTTGACCACATACTTGTAGTGGAGACACAGCCCTATGAATATGTAAAGAAAAAGCAGGATTTCATGTGGCTCATAAAGCGCGTATACAGACATTATCCTAAATTCATTGAGGCAATCGAGAACAGATATATCATGTACAACGAAGAGAAAAAGTATGTACGTGAGCGCGAAAAAGAAGGAAAGGTTCTGGTGATAAGGCCGAAGGAGCCGCTCAATATAAAGCCTCTCGAGAAAGATCCGCAGGAACTTGACCGGGTTTACAATGCCGGCAGAGATGCTGCTAATAAGCTCCTTTCAAAAGATACATGGTTAAAAGGGAATGCTTTCTAAGCACTTCTAATTTACGTTGCTTCTGCCCTTTTCAGAGAATGCACACACAATCATAGCACCAATTAGCGCCGTGATTCCTGATACCAGGAGCATTCCCGGGACATTTATAAACACTGGAAAAACCAAATAATGCTGCAAAGCTTCCCCAGAACAACCCCTGTATTAAGCTATAGTGCACAATCTTTTCGCTGTGATATTTCTGTGATTATTCGAGTGATAACATAATCTCATCAAAACAAAAACAACAAGCCACACAGCATTATGAGGAGGCAGAAATGACTATGAAAAACACTTTAGCAATAATTATCGCAGGATGCATGGCATCAATAATAATTGTAGCAAGCGCAGCAACCCTTCTGGCATATGCATGTGCTCCGGCATCTACACCGGAAATAATAGCGGAAGCTACCGAAATCAATGATTGGAGCGGTTATAGCCATAAAATCTAATCGTTATGTGAAGGAAAATGTGCTCCTTTAATGGTTTTTACTTTCTCCTTATAACGTTATTGCATTCCGTGATGAATTTTTGCAAGTCTTTATACATTTGATAGATGGTTTCCGTTTTTCCATCCCCTAAATATGCATTAGATTCAATAAGACTGTTGTAAAATTCTACATTTCCGCCATTGTAGATATAATCCTTCAGCGTAAAATAAGCCTCATAAATATGGGGAAAATTGTTTTCTAAATTATTCCCTATATCTGTCCCAAAATAGAACTCATACTTTTGACCTATTTCTTCGCCGTGTTCTTTCAGACGTTCAGGCATTTGGACTTTAATGGAATCCTTCACCCAAAATCCGAGTCTTCGTGCCTCTTCCGCGGTACCATTTCCGGTCCTGTACGGATTGGATTTGCGAAATCTTTTAAGAATATCCTCTCTTACGAGACCTTCGAGAGGATCCCTATCGGAAATATCTTTTTTCTCAGTCTCTTCACTATGATCACTATCTGATTCATTAACTTCAGGGTTTACACAGTGATAGATTGTTTCACTCTCGCCGGTTTTTTCATCAATACGAATAAACCACGTTTCCAATCTCTTATATGCATATCGCAGCTTATCATCATCTTCCGGAACCCTGCACTCTTTGTTCTGAATAACATATATATAACCATCAACGGCTTCAATTACTCCGGCCGCCATTCTTGTATCTGTTTCATCATCAGAGGCCGTTTCATAGCCGGAAGCTACTTTTGTAAATATCCCATCTTCATCATAAAAACCGACATATCCTTCAGCATCAAGCGCTGCCGTATTTGGTGTTCCTTCAACGTAAATAAGCTCTCCGTTTTTTACCATTACTGGAGACGCAAAGCGCTCATTATTTGAGGCAGTTCCTGAAGGAGTGACTTCTTCGAGGCTGTCTGCTTCGCCGCACTTTACTCGTACATATTTTGAACCGGCATAGATATTTGTGGAACCTTTATAAGCGGATAGCCGCAAGTAAATATATCCGTTTTCTTCCCCAATGCGTCTTACGACGCAGGAGGCAGTTTGCTTTTCCAAAACCTCGGGAAGTTTTCCGTAAACTGTTTCTTCACCTGTCACTAAGTCGAATCCTGAGAGGCTTCCGGAATCTTCATCTTCCCTTGTCACACAAAACAGCTGTGATTCGCCCAATCCTGCATAATCATATAGTCTATTCGAAGAAACGGCTTCTTTATAATCACCATCTTCATCACAGATATAAAAATGCAATTTATGATCTTTAGAGCCAAAACCACCCGTAACAAAATATTTTCCTGAAGGCTGCGTACCATATATATACGTTCCGGGAAGGTCTTCTGAATCAGATCCGTCAAATGCGACCGAGTAAACGTTATCATTCCCGCTGGTTTGATTTGTACTTAGAATCATACGGTCCCCGGATATAACGATAGGTCCTCGTGACATATCTTCGAAGAGAATTTCAGTCTCCAATGTATCAGTATCCATAGCTACGATAGACCCTGTACTATCTTCCTCGATATCTTCATAATCGCCCCAAATTGCTGATAATTTCATTGCATCTTCGCTTGGAATTCTGAAATAAATGTGTCCGTTATATTGGACAAAGTGCTTCCCGTTACCCGGGATCGCTTTTTCAATATTCTTCTCCTGCATTCCGGCAGCGTTTACTTTTGCAGATCCGGTGAAAATTAATGCTGATAGCATGAACAAAGCTATACCCGCAAGTGATTTTAATTTTTTTCTATACATAATATTTTCCCCACAAAACTTTTCATATATCGATATTATTGTACTATTGCGCCTCAATCAATCCATAAAAAAGGACGGTGTGAGGTAACACACCGCCCCGAATGCGCATCTATCAGTTAAATAATGTGTACTCTCCGATATAAGGAAGAGGTTCTTCGCTCATATTGAAAGCTCTAACAATTCCCATAATAGAAAGAACAAAGCATGCGATTCCAAGGATGCTACCACCGGTTGCCAAGATTCCACCTGCCCTTGTAAGGATTGTTCCAACCGTACCAATAAGGTTAATGATAAGTGCCTGATTAAGATGTCTTCTTACAAGCGTATCATTTTTATCACGCAAAAGGAATGATACAACAAAACCGATCCATGTGATATAACTAATTACTGCAAAAAGCTTTGAATTCTTATACATAACAGTGTCCTCCTCGTCTAGGCTTTCGCCTGCAACAATTTGTTTTTTCATATCAGTTCATCTGATGTTTAAAGTATATTTGAATCCATGCTCAGAATATATATCCACAAAGAGGAAAAAACAGCCGCTATTTTGCTAATATCGAGAAGTATTTTTAATTGTAAATAAGCAAGGCTACACGTATACTAATTTTTTGAGGGAAAAACTATATTCTGAAAGGATTTTGGGGAAATCATGGAATCATTTTTTATTACTCTACTGGCAATGGCTGTACTCTTTGGCCCATTATTTCTAGCTGCTGCAATAATCTCAAAAAAAGATCCCAGAAACAACTGGGATGAGGAAGAACTTCAATATGCGGTGGAAGAAAAAGAACTTACACCGGACTTGGAGCTTGAAGCTGAGAAACAAAAGCGAGAAAATCTCAAAAGCAAAATCTTTTTAATCATGAAATTGGCTTTATTTATTGTAACTCTGACTGCCGCAATAATAAGCCAAAATATCAAAGCCATCCTTGCTGTTATAGTTGGAACAATCGTAGCTACATGTGTTAACTACGGAATCCTGAATGCACTTGATGAAAAATAGGATTTCACATATTTAATACACACTTTTTTACATTAAATGAGTCCCTCGTATTTGAGGGACTCATGCTTTTACTTTAGGTGAATATCAGATGAACGCTATTTAACTTTAACGCTCTTAGGAGTGCTCCAATCGGAATATACCTTTTCGCCTGATATTTTTTTGAATGTTCTTATACGAACATAATATTTCTTTCCGGACTTAAGTTTCTTGATCGTCTTAGTCTCTGTCTTGACCTTTGTTATAGTCACTTTCTTGACATTAGTCTTGAAATCCTTATCTGTACTGTACTGGATTTCATAGCCCTTGATTCCCTTTGCAGTTTGCTTTTTCCACTTTATGGTAATGGACTTCTTTCCTGCCTTTGGTTTTGAAAGTTTTGCGTTTTTCTGGCTTTTGTCTATCTTTTCATCTACCTTATCAACTGCAGCATCGTCAGCTTTGTCCTTCCAAAGTGCTTTTATCGTTGTATCTTCTGTTATTGTTATAACTGCACCTGCAGCACCTTTATCCCACTTATCAAATTCTTTATTAGTGGGAGGAGTAAACTTGTTTTCTGGAAGTGTGTATTGACTTCCGTCAGTTACGGTTACAGCATCCATTGTTCCGGTTCCACCGTTCGCATCAAATGTAATTGTGCGGGTAACAGGCTGTGGCTCAGGTTGACTTTGTGTGCTGGTGAATTCGATAGCACTGACATCTCCTCCAGCAGAAGGGATATTTTTGGTAGAGCTTGTGTTTTCTCCGAGTGTCAGGGCTGCGGTTGATACAATTTGAAGTGTATCACACTTCAAACTTGCTCCGGCTGCCAGTTTTATAGTAGAAGCACCATCAACTGTAAGTTCCTGAATATAGTTAGTGCCTTCAAATACATATGCAAAATTGTTTCCCCAAAAACTCACATTAGAAAAAGGAGTGCTGGTTTTCTTAAGGGTATTCATATTTTTGATGGTAAGTGTTC
Source organism: Butyrivibrio sp. AD3002 (assembly GCF_000420905.1). Taxonomy (NCBI): domain Bacteria; kingdom Bacillati; phylum Bacillota; class Clostridia; order Lachnospirales; family Lachnospiraceae; genus Butyrivibrio; species Butyrivibrio sp. AD3002. The sequence goes on from NZ_ATVV01000019.1 coordinate 80,598, forward strand.
CCGGTGCCGTCAGTGTTATGCTGTCATAGGTTGTACCCGGTGTTATATACAAAACACCATCGTAGGATGGATCAAAACATTGTGCACTATGGGTACCACTACCATCAGTCGGGGTACCATCCGAAATAATTACACAATTAGTGTTATCAACCGTTACCTGAGCTTTTACTACACTTCCCGCCATAAGGCCTGACATTGACATGAAAGTCAGGGCAAAGGCCAGTAAAGAGCATCCAATTTTCCTTATAACCTGCTTCATAGACATTAATCTCCTTCCTAAAACTAACCAAAGGTGCCTGATAGGTTTCACACAATTAAAACCTACGATAATTATCACTCTTACCGGTAAAAAACAAATAAAACCCAGCTTAAAATATAATAAAATATACTAAGCTGGGTCATATTATTTTATCAGTTGTTATATGTATATGATGAAGAATGAATGCCAGTCTGCCATCTCATTATTCTCAAATTCAAGATGATCATCACAATCATGCAGAGCACAAGTGGTATGCATCCATCTATATAACCTTTAACGTACGAAAGCTCGTAGTAGAGGATGTAACATATGAGGCTTATGATTGACACCAGCAAAATGACTGCCGCGCAGATAATCGCCTCTTTTGCAGAAAAAACGCCCAAGGGTGTACATATAGTTGCACAGGGCTGCCTCAAGTACAGACCATCCCACAATGATAAAAAGCTCAGATGTGACTTGCCTGTGAAATATTGTTCTGGTCAAAAGCAGCAAAAGAGCATACAGGAAAATTCCGGACGCAATAATCCATATTCCCGGAATCCCTTTTTGTATAGCTTCTTCTGAGGGTGACGCCATACCTGTCACCGCAAAGAAAAGCCCTGAGAGTCCGGAAGCAAATGCTCCATAAATATCATAGGATGTGCCGTGCAAAACGGCGTTTCCTTCATGTACATTCCCAATGTTTCGTCATTATCATCCATACAGACAACGGATCTTGGATCTATATCAGGAAACAGCTTTTTGACAACACTCTTTACAATCTTTGGCTTTTCAGAAGCATCAAGCGTATAGTAACAATGGTCAATGGGGATTCCATATAACTTCCGGACCATTTCTGATTTCCACGCTTCATGTCCGTGCGGCTCCCTTGATATGCAGAATATCTTGTCTGTACCATGCTGCTGGATATATCTGTATATGGGCTCAAGCCTCTTGCAGTCCGCATATATGTTTATGTCACGAAACTCCGGTGTGAAGTCTAGTTCGTGATGGGCATGATATTCCCCATATGAATAACTCGTAAGAACCCCATCGATATCCAAAAATACAACAGTTTTTTTGTCGTGTAATATATCCCAAATCTTGTTCATCTCATCTCTCTACTTTATTATGATGTATCAGCGAGAAAACTCCTTCCGACATAGTCGGTGGGGGATGAATCGCTGGCCCTCAGCGTTTTGCTTTAATATATCGTCCTGTCTTTTCATATTTTCTTTTGTGGTCATCCGTGCGCTGGCTTTCTATATATTTTTTCACTGTCTCAAGTGAAACGGATCCGGTTGTGGCGCAAAAATAACTCCTACTCCAGAAAAGAGCATCTCCCCACAGAAATTTTTCTATATGTTCACGGTATTTGATCCTGACTTCTTTAGAGAGCTGGGACTTTAAGGTGTT